>CALIUG010000277.1 GCA_938048755.1 uncultured Alphaproteobacteria bacterium | reverse complement strand
ACCGACGAACTCCACGGCATCGCGATCTCGGGGCCCAATTCCCGCGATCTTCTGGCGCGGATTACGCGCAGCGATGTTTCCAACGAGGCACTCAGGTTCCGCGATACCCGCGAGATGTTTGTCGGGGGTGTTCCGGTCCATCTCAACCGGGTCTCGTTCTCCGGCGAGCTTGGTTACGAGATTTACACCGCACCGCAATTCCTGATCCGACTCTCCGAAGCGATCGAGGAAGCAGGCGCGGATCTGGGGCTGCGCTGGTATGGCGCGCGCGCCCTCATGAGCATGCGTCTGGAAAAGAGCTGGGGAGCCTGGACGCTCGACTTCCGGCCCGATTTCACGGCTGCCGAGAGTGGGCTCGACATGTTCATCGCCTGGGACAAGGACTTCGTCGGCAAGGAAGCGGCGCTGGCCGAAAAGGAAGCCGGTCCCAAGCAGCGCATGGTCACCATGGTGGTCGATACCGATGACATCGACGTATCCAACGACGAAGCTGTTCTGAAGAACGGTGAAGCCGTGGGTTACGTGTCTTCAGGCGGGTTTGCTCATCACGTCGGCAAGTCCATGGCGCTGGGTTACGTGCCCACCGAACTGGCGACGGCGGGTTCCGAGATCGATGTCGAAATCAACGGCACGCTCTATCGCGCCGAGATCATCGGTGAGCCGCTCTACGATTCCAATGGTGGGCGGATGCGCTCCTGAGTTTGATGGTAGTGGCTCGGGAGGGCTGAACATGGCTGGTACGTTGGTTGTCGTCGGCGCGGGCGATGTCGCGATGAAGATGGTGCAGGGTCTGCTGCATCAGGAACGCCTTGATCGACTGGTGCTCACGAACATCCGCACCGGGCGGTTGCACGATCACGTCGACATGCTGGCAAGTGCCCATGGCATTCCCATCGAGCTGATCGAGCTGGATGGCTGCGACCATCGTGCGGTCACACAGGTCCTGCGTGACAGCAATCCCGATCTGATCCTTCAGGCAGCCAGCCTGTTCGGGCCCTGGGCGGTAATCGGCAGCGATCATCCCGTGATCCGTCATCTCTCGGCGTCGGGCATCGGCATTCAGCTTCCCAATCAGTTGCCTGTGCTCACCACCGTGATGCGGGCGGTGAGGGATCTGGGCCTGACCTGTCCCGTGGCCAACATTTCAGCGCCCGATGTCACCCATCCGGTGCTGGCGACCCAGGACCTTGCTCCCACGGTTGGTCTGGGCAATGTCTCCATGCATCTGCTGCGGGCCCGTCAGGCCTGGCGCGTGCGTCAGGAAAAAACGGGGGATGCGATCAGCGAAGCACCCCTGTTGCGCCTGATCGGCCACCATTGTCACGTCTATGGCGTGATGCAGGCGAACTATCCCGACAATCCCGATGAATCGACCCGGGTCTTTCTGGGCGAAAACGGGGAACGGGATGACCAGCTCGCCTATGAAGGGCGGCCGTTTGCTGCGGGCTCCATCTACAACGTCATCACCGCGATATCTGCGCTGCCGGTGCTTTCGGCCCTGCTGCCCGATGGTCCGGCGACGCGTTACTCGACGCCCGCACCCTTTGGGCATCCCGGCGGTTACCCGCTGCATATCGAAGCCGGCAAGATTGCTTTCGATCTTCCTCCCGGCGTTTCAGAGGCTGAGGCCGTCGCGTTCAACTGGGCCATGGGCAAGCTCGACGGGATCGAGGCCATCGATGCCGACGGCACAGCACATTTCACCGAAACCGCCTGTGCCCATGCTGCCAGGGTCGATCCGCGTCTGGCCGAACCGATCAATCCCAACGACCTTGAAGAACGCACCAGACTGCTGCTGGAGATCGTCAACGCGGCGCTTTGAGGCCGCGTTCAGGACTTCCCGATATCGTCCAGATTGACGCCGGTGGTTTCCACCCGGCATCCCCAGGTGATGGCGGCGCCCAGAAGTGATGTTCCGACCAGGATCCACAACAGGATCTGCTCACCGATCTGGTGGAGCAGGATGGGAAAAAGAAAGACCGTGGTGACCGCGCCGATCTTGGCAAAGGATGCAGCAAATCCGGCACCACGCCCGCGAACGGCGGTGGGGAAAACTTCGCCCGCCAACAGGTAGGTCTGGGCGTTGGGACCCATGTTGGTCATGAAGTTGAACAGCATGAAGCCGACGAAGATCAGGATCGTCGCCATGGGATCGCTCATGCCCACGGCCAGGGAGGCGATGAAGAGTCCCACAGCGCAGCCGATGAAGCCCAGAACCTGCAGCCGGATGCGCCCCAGACGGTCGGCCAGAAGCACCGCGGCAAGGATGCCCACGATCAACAGGATATCCAGGAATGCCGCGCCCTTGGCCGCGAGAATTTCGTTGCCGATCAGGTCAGAAAGACTGTTGGGATGGTCCTTGGCATGGCCGAAGGATGCCGCCAGCACCAGGGGTGTGAAGATGCCGATGCCATAGGTGCCCAGGTCCTGCAGGAACCAGGGGACGGAAGCCAGAATCGTTGCGCGGCGGTGGCGGCGGTTGAACAGGTCGCGGAAGCGCGAGTCGTCACGATGGCCGTGGGTTTCGTGGCGCAGGCCGGCCTTCTCGAGCACCACATGGGTGGGGTAGGGAGGATTTCTGTTCAACAGTCGCAGAGTCGCGTTTTCGGCGTCCTGGATCCGGTTGCGCGACAACAGCCACGGCGCACTTTCGGTAATCGTGAAACGTCCGATCAGGACCAGCACGGCCGGGATCAGGGCAGAGGCATACATCCAGCGCCAGGCGTCCAGTGCGGGATCGTTCGAAAGCACGACATAGCCGATCAGGGTGCCGACCAGCGCGCCCACGGCCTGAAATCCGAAGGCCGAGAGTACCAGCTTGCCCCGTGTCCGGCTGGGGATCGCTTCGGAGATGATGAGATGGGCGGTGGGGTAGTCACCGCCCAGCGCCACGCCGGTGCCGAACAGGCAGAGGACCAGCCACCAGTAGCCTGTCGCAACCGTCAGCAGGGCCAGAAAGACGCAGAACAGGGCCATTTCGACGATGAAGATCGTGCGTCTGCCGTAGCGGTCGGCAAGCCCGCCCAGGGTCGATGCGCCAATCAGGATGCCGAACAGGCTGGCCGCACCCACGATCCCGGTCTGGACGGGATCAAGCCCCCAGTCCCTGCTGATCAGCGGCAGGGCAACACCGGTCATGAAGACGACCATGCCTTCGAAGAACTTGCCCGCGGCAGCCAGACTCCAGATGCGCCATTGCATGCGCGTCATGGGGGAGCCCGAGACCACCGTGCCATCCTGCCAGACCGGGGTCTCATCGATATAGGACTGGACCGAAATGCTGGCGTGTTCTTCCCGGGAGGACATTCAGCTGGTCATCGCTTCGAGTTCATCACGCGTCAGTTCGATACCAAATCCCGGCGCATCGCTGGGGATGAGGGAACCGTTGACCGGCACCGCCATGCCCGGTGTCGGGCGCCAGCCTTCTTCCAGGGGTACGCCTGGTGCGGAATCGACCAGAAATTCGCCCCAGGTGTTGGACATCATGGCGTGGCAGGCGTGCTGACCGAAGGCATCGTTCATGCCGCCGTGAAGGGCGACCTGCAGGCCCGCGCCTTCGGCAATGTGTCCGATCTTCTGCACGGCCGTGACGCCGCCAACCCAGCGGATGTCGGGCTGGAAGATATCGACACTGCGTTTGGCTGCCGCTTCCATGAAGGGCAGGTGCGTGACCCAGCGCTCACCGGTTGCCAGAGTCTGCCAGGGCACGCGCCGGCGCATTTCGTCGAAACCGTCATAGTCCTCGGGGTAGAGGAAATCCTCGAGCCATTTCAGATTGTAGGGTCGCAGGCGCTCGGCCAGGCGCACCATGAACTCGACACTGCCGACCGACCAGCAATCCAGCATCAGCTCGCGTTCGTCGCCGATCGCGGCTCGGGCGTGGCCGATCAGGTCCTCGGCGCGATCGAGGGAGACGTTGCCCAGGGCTTCGCCATAGGGGCAGGTGACCTTGATGGCTTCGAAGCCGCATTCCAGCATCCAGTCGAAATTCATGCCGGTTGCGTAGCAGTGGACCTTGTCGCGCGCAGGCCCGCCCATCAGCTCATAGACCGGAACGCCCAGCAGTTTCCCCTTGAGATCCCACAGCGCCAGATCGACGGCGCTGATCGCATAACTGGTCAGGCCGCCGACGCCGAACAGGCTGGCGTGGTTGAACATCATGTCCCAGGTGCGTTCGGTCGCCATCACGCTTTCGCCGGTGATGAGCGGGGCCAGGAAGTCGTTGATGATCGGCACGACGGGACCGGCATGGCCGGTCATGCCCATGCCCCAGGTGCCGTCCTCGGCAATGGCCATGCAGACCGTGTCGGACCATGGTGTGTCGTGATAACTGCCCTGGCCGGTGAATTCGCGATGGCGTGCCAGCGTGTTGCCGCCATCGACGATGCGTTCGGATTTGGCGCGCGGTGAGGTGGCACGCCCCAGCCGCGAGCGGTCCCGCAAGGGTGCTGCGATGATGCGGTCGATCTTCATGCCATCAAATCCTTCTGCGTCGGATGCAGCCAACCATACAGGCGAGTGCCGGTGAAAATCACGTCAAGTTGCTGTTTTGCAGGGTGTAAGCGATCATGGGTCCATGACGACTCGCGGACGCACCCTGTTTCAGTGGTTCCCGCGCCTGCTCCTGGCGGCTCTGCTGGTGTTGGCCCTCCTATCGATGCCGCCTGCCCAGGCCGAGTATGACTGGGGCCTTCCCGAATGGCTCGACCCGCCACCAGTGCCAGAGGACAACCCGATCACCCAGGCCAAGGTCGATCTGGGTCACCGCCTGTTCTTCGACCTCGATCTCTCGGGCCCGCGCTACATGTCCTGTGCGACCTGTCATGAGCCCGCGCTGGGCTTCAGCGACGGCCGGGAGACACCGGTTGGCATTACGGGTGATATCCACCCGCGCAACAGCATGGGGCTGGTCAACGTCGCCTATCACAGGGTGCTGACCTGGGCCGATCCCGCGCTCGACAATCTTGAAGATCAGGTCCGCGTGACGCTCTTTGGTATCAATCCCATCGAGATGAATGTCGCGGGCAACGAACTAAGTGTCCTCAACAATTTCATCCATGACCCGGTCTATCCCGGCATGTTCGCGGCGGCCTTTCCCGAAGCCGAGGGCCGCATCGACTATGACCTCATCGCCAAGGCGCTTGCGACCTATGTGCGCACCATGGTCTCAGCGCGCTCGCCCTATGATCTCTATACCTATGGCGGCAACGAGAATGCCATGAGTGAAGCGGCGCTGCGCGGAGAGGAATTGTTCTTCAGCGAACGCCTGAACTGCGGTGTCTGCCACAGCGGGATCCACTTCACCGACGCCATTCCCCTGCCGACGTTCCACAACAACGGTCTCTACAATGTGGATGGGCAAGGCGGCCTGCCCGAAGGCAATCAGGGGCTGTTTGAACACTCCGGTGACTATGGGGATACCGGACGCTTCCGCACGCCAAGCTTGCGCAACGTTGCCGTCACGGCCCCCTATATGCACGACGGTTCCCTGGCCGATCTTGATGCGGTGATCGATCATTATGCCGCTGGTGGCGAAGCAGCGCGTCTGGGGGAGCGTTCGCCCCTGGCTTCGGTTTTCGTCACCGGCTTTGAACTCACTGCAGAGGAACGCGCTGATCTCAAGGCGTTCCTCGAAAGCCTGACGGACGAGACCTTTCTGACCGATCTGCGATTTCAGACACCATTCCAGTGATGTCTTCGATCCGTGGGGCTGTCGCTTCTGTGGTTCTCACAGTACCGTTGAGACGGCATTGGGATTCAGGGGGCTGAGCCATGGCGATGAAGCGTGATATCGGGATTATCGGTCTGACGTTCATCGGCGTTGGTGGCGTCATCGGGTCGGGTTGGCTGTTTGCACCACTGAACGCTGCCAAGCTTGCCGGCCCCGGAGCGATTCTCGCATGGGCGATCTGTGGCGTTGTGTTCCTGCTGCTGGCGCTCACCTATGCGGAAGTCTGTGGGCGCCTGCCGGTTCCGGGCGGCCTTGCCCGGCTTCCGTTCTTTACCCATGGACGTCTGGTTGCTGCAGCGATGGGCTGGACTGCCTGGGTCGGCTATCTCACCACCGCACCCATCGAAACCGTCGTCATGCTGCGATACCTCTCCGAACCCTTCCCCTGGCTTCAGTCCAGTGGGTCCGGTCATGGCTTGAGTGCGGCCGGTACAGCCGTGGCGGTGGCACTGCTTGCCCTGATGACAGTCCTCAATGCACTGGGCGTGGCGCTCTTTACGCGCATCAACAGTGGCCTGACAGTGGTCAAGATCTTCATTCCGCTTCTGGTTGCCGGTCTGTTGATTGCAGACCGCGTGACCGTGGCCAACTTTACGTCCACGCCCTCCTTCATGCCGATGGGATGGCAGGGTGTGCTCTCTGCGATTGCGACCGGCGGTGTCGTCTTTGCCTTTGTCGGCTTTCGCCATGCGATCGACATGGCCGGCGAGGTCCGGCGGCCACAGATCACCATTCCGATTGGTCTGGGCCTGTCCGTCGTGGTCTGCCTCGTGATCTACATGGGTTTGCAAATCGCCTTCATCGGCGCCCTGCCTGCTGCAGATCTGGCCAAGGGTTGGGCGAGCCTCGACATTGGCCATTCTCTTGGGCCCCTTGGGGCGCTCGCCCTGGGGCTGGGCATGGTCTGGCTTTCGGTTTTCATTCTGGCCGGTGCTGTTATTGCGCCTTTCGGCGGGGCGCTGATCTCGACGGGCTCGAACGCACGGATTGGTCTGGCGCTGGCCAACAACGGCTTCTTCCCGGTGATCTTCACCAAACTGTCGGGAAGGCTGGTTCCCCTCAACGCCCTGATCCTCAATCTCGTGATTGGCGTTCTGATGGTCCTCTTCATGCCGTTCAGCGAACTCCTGGCGCTCAATGGCGCCGCTCTGGTGTTCTCACTGGCCGTGGGGCCGGTCACGCTGCTGGCGATCCGTCGCCAGGACCCTCATGGGCGGGGCACCTTCCGCTTGCCGGCCGCAGGGCTGATCTGTTTCATCACCTTCACTGCATCGACCCTGATCGTCTATTGGTCCGGCTGGGACACCATGTGGCGCCTGGGTCTGGCAATGGGTGTCGGCGCTATTCTGTTCTTCGGCATGCATGCTGTGCGCGGTGGCCACCATCTGGATTACCGTTCGGCGCTCTGGCTGGTTCCCTATTTCGGCGGTCTGATGCTGTATTCCTGGCTGGGAAGCTTCGGCGGCGGCCTGGGCATTATCCCGTTTGGCTGGGACATCCTGGTCGGTGTCGCCTTGAGTGCCATCTGCCTTTACCTCGCCGTCAGAGGCCGGTTGCCCGACCCGGCTGCCGCGAAACACCGCGGCCAACATGCCGAGGAAGCTGCTTCGTAGGGAAGCGACAGCGGATCGTGGTCAGTCCGCGTCAGGCCGCCAGCCATAGACCGACCCAGCCTCCCAGCTCGCCACGAACTCCTCGATGGAGGTGGTCCAGGTTTCGGTCATGTCTTCGTTGAAGTATTCGAAGATGACGCCGTCGGGCGCATGCAGGGAATAGAGCACGACGCCACCGTTCTCGCCGCCCCATTCATCGTGCGGCAAAGCATCCACCGGTGAGAGGGCATAGTCGCCCTTCTTGCGGATGATGCGTTTTCGCGTCCCGTCGGGCTGCATCTCGTCGAGATGCTGCTCGCCCTCGAGCACCAGCGTCATGGTCGAGGCGCGGTGGCGGTGCCGCCGGCAATGCCCCTGGTTGATGTAACGCAGCATCATGTCCAGGCGCCGACTCTCCAGATCGTAGCCCAGCAGGCTGAATTCGAACTCCACATGGAAGGCCGTGCAGCTCGGGTCGGTGACCCGCCGCCATTCCACGCGTTGGGGATCGTAGTGACTGTAGTTTACGGTCATGGCGGTTCCTCGTTCTCGGGCAATGTCCAAGGCGTGGTTCAGGTTGCGTAGGTGTTTTCGCCTTTGCTGGCGTTGGCACCGGTCAGGTAACCCCGGATCGCATGGTGCATGCCGGCCAGGTCGCCGCGTCCGAAGTGACCGGGATAAACGGCCTTGGCTGGTAGCGCGAGAAGGCGTTCCATGGAGCTGCGAAACGCCTCTCGGTCGGCGTCGTCGGTGCGTTCGGGAGGTTCGCCGTCGTAGACGAAGTCGCCATCCCAGACGAGCGTTTCGCCGGTGAAGAGAACACCGGTCGCCTCTTCAAAGAGCGCGCTGGCACCCGAGGTGACGCCGGGCAGGTGGCAGACACGGAATTGGCGATCGCCGAGATCGATCTCGTCACCATCGTTCAGGAGCCGGCTCGGTTTCGAGGCGGGCATAACGTAGCTGGCGGGATCAAAACCCTTATATGGCAAGGCCGCGAAGGCACCATCGAGATACCATTGGGCTGCGGTGTTGATGCGGTTGGGCTGTTCAATCCGGTGCGCATCGTTGGCATGAATCCAGCGTTCGTCGAACTGGTGCAGGCCTCCGGCATGATCGTAGTAACCCAGCGAAGCAAAGGCGATCACCGGCTTGTCGGTGATGGTTTCCACGAAGGCCCGCAGCGGTGCGACGCCCAGGCCGGTCTCCACCAGAAGTGCGCGCTCGGAGCCCTCGACCAGCCACATGCTGCCGCCGCCATATTCATGCACATGGTTTTCACGCACCCGGCGCACGCCGTGTTCATCGGCCGGTTCAACGCAGAACCAGTCCCCGGCGACGGGAAGGCTGTTCTGCGTACTCATCGGCCGACCGCGTAGCACTGACGCCGGGGGCTTGCCGCAGCTCGCAACATCGGTCCCACCTTCGATGCCATGGTCATGGAATTGTAGTGGGTCCATTGCGGATAGATCTGCAGCTTGTGGCCACGCCGGTCGAGCTCTTCCAGGGTCGCCTTGGGGAAGTGTTCTTCAACGGCAAGAGAACCGGCATCCCATTCGCGCGGGTAGAACGAGCTGGGTAGGTGGTCGGTATAGAAGCTCGGCGCATCCAGTGCTTCCTGCAGGTTCATGCCGTGGTGCACATGGCGCAGGAAGGCATGCAGCGCCCACT
>CALIUG010000276.1 GCA_938048755.1 uncultured Alphaproteobacteria bacterium | reverse complement strand
AATCCATCACCTCGGCGCCACCCGAAAGGGCCAAAACCTTCGTGATCGCTGCCGTCAGCGTCGTCTTGCCGTGGTCAACATGGCCAATCGTGCCAATGTTCGCATGCGGCTTGTTACGCTCAAATTTTTGCTTCGACATCTCGTGTCGTCTCCTGGTCCGCTAGCGCCCGGTATGGGCGATGGTTGACGTATTCTTTTACTACAGGCTCACGCCCTTACATTCAGTTCCTGGAGCGGGTGGCGGGAATCGAACCCGCGTAACCAGCTTGGAAGGCTGGGGCTCTACCATTGAGCTACACCCGCGTCATCCCGGATCACCTTCCTCCCGCCACGCCCCGAACATCGGGCCACTTTGGGCGACGCTAAGAAGGTGGTGGAGGGAGGTGGATTCGAACCACCGTAGGCATAGCCAACGGGTTTACAGCCCGTCCCTTTTAACCACTCAGGCATCCCTCCGGAATTCAGCTAAGACGCACCTCGTCAAAAGGGCTCGCGACGTAACGGATACCGCCGTGTCTGTCAACGAAAACGAAGCGCGAGAATGCTTCCGCGCTCCGGGCTAGCCGACCAGTCACGTTCAAATGGTTTCCGGTTGTGACGAAGTTATATATAGCAGCCCGTCATGAGCCGCAAGCACACAGACCGCAACAAACATCAGGGCAAGCCGCGCCGGGGTCGCTCCGGGCAAGGCGGACAGACCTGGATTTATGGCCGTCACGCGGTCGCTGCGGCGCTGGCCAACCCGAAACGCCAGATCCTGCGCCTTGTCGCCACCCAGGAAATGGCAGCCGACGTCGAACGCATGGAGGCAGAGCGCAATCTGCCGCTGGTCATCGAGAAGATGGAACGCACAACCATCGACCGTCTGCTGGAGTTCGGCGCCGTGCATCAGGGTGTCGCTGCCCAGGTCGCCCCCCTCCCCGATCTTGCGCTTGATGAGGCCGTGAGTGGCGCTGACATCGTGGTCGTTCTCGATCAGGTCGTTGACCCACACAACGTGGGAGCAATCCTGCGCTCGTGTGCGGCGTTTGGAGTCAGCGCCCTGATCATGCAGGATCGCCATTCCCCTGCGGAAGCCGGTTCGCTGGCCAAGGCCGCATCCGGCGCACTTGAGTGGGTTCCCATCGCACGGGTGACCAACATCTCCCGCGCCCTCGAACAGCTCAAGAACCTTGGCTTCTGGATCGCCGGCCTTGATGGTGAAGCAGATCATGAATTGGGAAGTATCCCACTTCAAGCGCCGCTTGCTCTCGTCATGGGGGCCGAAGGCGATGGCCTGCGCCGCCTGACACGGGAAGCCTGTGACCATCTCCTCGCGATCCCGTCAGCGCGGGCCGATCTCAGCCTCAACGTCTCCAACGCCGCGGCCGTTGCTCTGTACGAAGCGCGCCGGAGCATTTCTGCCTGAACCTATTGCCATGCGGTATTCCGGACTTGTTATGGCCCAGGACATTCTCCCGTTTTCCTTGCATGTGCCTCCAATTCGGGCACACTTGTTGTTTGGTTAACTGACAACTGGGAGGTTGTACCATGTCCAAGATCATGCCCATTGACGAGTTCAAGGATGCTCTTTCCAAGAAAGCGCTTAGCCGACGTGATGTTGTCCGAACCCTTGCGGGCGTGGGGGTTGCGACCGTTACCACCCCGCTCCTGAACAATCAGGCCATGTCAGACGAGGACTGGCTCTATCTCTTCACCTGGAACGGCTACGAGTTGCCGGAACTTCATCCCGCGTTCACGGAAAAGTACGGACGCGAACCCGACGTCTCGTTTTATGCCGACAACGATGAGGCGCTTTAAAAGATCCGTGCCGGCTTCGATGCCGATATTGTCTGCCCCAGTGGCAGCACCGTGATCCGCTGGATCCACGCAGGCCTGATCCAACCCATCGATGTCAGTCGTCTGTCCCATTGGCCAGACATGTTCAGTCAGCTCCAGAACATCCGCGGCACCGTCGATGACGACGGCAACCACTACTATACGCCCTGGTCTTGGGGTAACTCCTCGATCGTCTTCCGCACGGACCTTGCTCCTGAGTATGTTGGCCAGGAAAACCACAGCTGGAAGATTCTGTGGGATCCGAAATACGCCAACCGGGTCGCCATGCGCGATAACTGGGCCGGAACGACCATTCCCGCCGGCCTCATTGCAGGAGTTGCCGACCCCTTTGCCATGACCGATAACGAGATTGCGCAGGTACGTACGCTCCTGCAGGAACAGCGCGATCTCAATCGCTTCTATTGGTCAAGCGAGGTCGATGCACAGTCCGCATTGGCCAGCGGAGAGATCGTGGCCATGTACGCCTGGAATTCCGCCTATGCGACGCTGAAGTCCGAAGGCGTGCCGGTGGAATACATGGTGCCCAAGGAAGGCCTACTCACCTGGGTCGATGGCCACGTTCTGACCAACCGCTACGTCGGCACCGAAGAGCAGCGTTACGATTACATCGATGCGACCCTGGCGCCCGAAGTCGGCGTTTTCATGATCGAAGAATACGCCTATGGCGCTGCAAACACGAAGTCGTACGATATGGCCGATCCTGGAATCATCGCGACCCTGGGCCTGGAAGATCCCGAGGCCATTCTTTCGGGCAGCCTGTGGTTCCAGACCGTGCCACCGGAAATCCAGCGCAAGCTGGTCAACCTGCACGATGAAGTTCTGGCCGGCATGTAGTTGCCGGCAACGTGCCGATCAGGGCCCTGCGATCCCGGGATCGCGGGGCCCTTTGTTTCATACCTTCGACTCATCACCGTCAGGGCAGCAAAGCCCGATGCATGGGTTGCCGGAAATCAGTGGCACGGGGCCGATGACTTCCATCTCCCACCCTCTTCCGCACAATGGCCACTTCATGCTAGGCAACGCCCGCTGCCGGGTTAGCTCAGTTGGT
>CALIUG010000275.1 GCA_938048755.1 uncultured Alphaproteobacteria bacterium | reverse complement strand
GATGTTCAGGCGGTTTGCACCGGGTTTGTCTATGCGCTGGCCGTTGCCGACAATTTCGTGCGTCTCGGGCAATCGCAGGGCGCATTGGTGATCGGAGCCGAGACCTTCTCGCGCATCCTCGACTGGAGTGACCGTGGCACCTGCGTCCTGTTTGGCGATGGTGCCGGTGCGGTCGTTCTTAAGCCTGGTGAAGGTGAGGGGACTTCGGCTGATCGCGGCATTCTTTCAACGCATCTGCACGCCGACGGCAACCACACCAAGATGCTCTATGTCGATGGAGGCCCGTCGACCAACCAGAGCGTCGGCCAGTTACGCATGGAAGGTCGGGAAGTCTTCAAACATGCCGTCGTCAACCTGGCGCAGGCTGTCGATGAGGCTCTCGAGGCCAACGGGCTTGCCAACGAGGATATCGACTGGCTGGTTCCCCACCAGGCCAACCGGCGCATTATTGATGCCACGGCACGCAAGCTGGGAATGACAGACGAGCGGGTCGTCATCACGATTGATCGCCATGCCAATACCTCGGCCGCATCAATCCCACTGGCCCTTGCAGAGGCCACGGGTGATGGCCGTATCAAACAGGGCGACATGGTGCTTCTGGAAGCGATGGGTGGTGGCTTCACCTGGGGTTCGGCCATGGTGCGTTGGTAACTTGACTCTTTACGTTAACTACGCGACCTAACCTTATATTGTTTGATCTAAGCGATCAGACGCAACCAGTTGATATTGACTGATTTTCTCCTTGCAGTTAGCCTATCACCTTAAGGGGATAGGAGACATCTAGCGCATGGCTGACAAGACCATGACCCGAGCGGACCTTACTGAGGCCGTCTATCACGAGGTCGGGCTCTCGCGTAGCGAGTCCGCCGAACTGGTGGAGTCCGTGCTTGGTGAGATCTCCGACACCCTAGCGGATGGCCAGACGGTCAAGATCTCCTCGTTTGGCAGCTTCTCTGTCCGGGAGAAGGCACAGAGGGTCGGACGCAATCTCAAGACGGGCGAAGAAGTTCCAATCCTGCCCCGGCGGGTTCTGGTTTTTCGGGCATCGCACGTGCTCAAGGACCGCATCAACGACGATCATCCAGATCGTAGCAGCGGTTGATCATGGCGGCACAGGCAGGCGAACGCACATCAGGCAGCAGCCGGCGCGGGGCCAAATCGAAGGCTGCGTTCCGCACCATCAGCGAAGTGGCTGACGAACTTGATGTTGCTCAGCATGTCCTGAGGTTCTGGGAAACCAAGTTTCATCAGATTCGCCCGTTGAAGCGGGGCGGGGGACGTCGTTACTACCGTCCAGAAGACATCGAACTCCTGCGGCAGATCAAGCGTCTTCTCTATACAGAAGGCTATACGATCAAGGGCGTTCAGCGGCTCATGCGTCACGGCGGCGTTGCTGCGCTTCAGAACGAACAGGCCGAAGTCGTCTCGCAGGTTCCTGAGCCGGAGACTGCTTCGGAATCTGCAGGCGCATCGAGTTCTTCGGGGGACAAGGAAGCAATAAAGAAGGCAATTGCCGAATTGGAGGCATGTCGGCGGTTGCTGGCAGCGCGCGCTTGAGTTATGTGGGCGGCATGGAAAGCTTCTCTGGAAGCTCAGACCATCAGGACGGAGCGTAGCGCAGCCTGGTAGCGCAACGGTCTGGGGGACCGTAGGTCGCAGGTTCAAATCCTGCCGCTCCGACCATTTCCCCTTTTAGGCGAGCTGATTTGCGCTTTTGGCTGCAGGTCGAGTTTGTAACAGAAATTTTGCAATACTCATCGTCTTGCACTACCAAATGGCGAGTGGGTGTAGGAATAGCGATGGCCCTGCGTGTCAACTAGACGCATAATCGCACCAGGGGCTCGTACTTTTCGGGATTGGGTGGATCATGCAGGAAGCAGAACCTCAGAGTTTGGGACATTGCAGCGTCCTGGAAGAGGTGGAAAGCAAGACTGTTGCCGGCGTAGAAGCCGCTTCAACTTGGAAGGCATTCGAGGTTGGCGAGCAGATCTGTGAGCGCGGTGATACTGCAACAGATTTCATTTTTCTGGTTGAAGGTTCCGCACGGGTTCTGATTCACGCCGCATCGGGCCAGGAAATCGCCTTTGCCGACGTGGAGGCGGGCGGTCATTTTGGTGAACTTTCCCTCGTTGATGGTGGTGAACGTTCCGCAACGATTGTGGCGGTCGACAAGTGCATTACAGCATCTGTGCCAAGGGTGGTGATGCTGGAGGTCCTCAGGCTGGATTCGCGTGTCGCGATCAACTTGCTGCGGGACTTCGCACGCATCCTGCGCGGGTCGAATGAACGGGTTGTCGACCTCAGTACCAAATCAGGCATTCAGCACGTCTATGATGAACTTCTGCGGATGGCCGAACCTTCCCCGTCGGCGGATGGCAGCTGGCAAATCCCAACGATCCCCATGCACAAGGAAATCGCCATCTGGGCGGGAACCACAACCGATACCGTTGCGCGCGCCATTGGACAGCTAACCAACGTCGGGATCGTCAAACGCCGACATCGCACGCTCCACATTATTGACAGACGCCATATCGAAAAGCTCGCCCAGGGCGGTGAGGCTACCTGACTCCAGGTTCTGTGACTTCTTCAAATGGCCCTGTTCTGGTGTGGTTCAGACGCGATCTGCGGCTGAGCGATCATGCTGCGCTGTCTGCTGCGGCTGAGACCGGGCTGGAGATCCTTCCGTTCTTCATTCAGCACGACGATGACCTGGAAGACTGGCACACCGGAGCGGCCAGCAAGTGGTGGCTGCATGCCAGCCTCGAGTCACTGCAACGCGACCTTGGCAAACAGGACTTACGCCTGATTCTGCGTCATGGTCGAGCAAGTTCGGTGATTGCCTCGTTGGTTAAGGAGACAGGGGCGTCGATGGTCGTCTGGAACCGCTGCTACGACCCATCGACGCTGGATCGTGATGCGACAATCAAGAATTCTCTGCGTCAATCGGGATGCAAGGCTGAGTCATTTCAGGGGTCCGTCCTGTTTGAACCCTGGGAAGTCCGAACCGGTACGGATTCGCCCTACCGCGTTTTCACACCATTCTGGCGTGCCTGCCGGCAGCGAACGGTGGCGCCGGCCTTGGAGCAGCCCAGGCAGTTTCGATCGTTCTCGGGGGAGTGGCCACAGTCCGACGATCTGGACTCCTGGAAGTTGCAGCCCTCCAAACCGGATTGGGCAACCGGTCTGCGGGAGACCTGGGAGGTCGGCGAGAACTGTGCGCACGAGCGCCTCGGTCAGTTCCTCGACACGGCGGCGGCATCCTACAAACAGGATCGCGACCTGCCGGGGTTGGATGGAACGTCCATGCTGTCGCCACATCTCCATTTTGGTGAGATCAGCCCACGACAGATCTGGCATGCGGTTGACGCACGCGAACCGAACGAAGGCTCCGAGACGTTCTTGAAGGAGGTCGGCTGGCGCGAATTCTGCCATCAATTGCTGTTCCATAATCCGGCCTTGCCCGACAAAAACCTGAGGGCCGAATTCGATGCCATGCCATGGAGGGACGACCCTGAGAGCCTGGCGCTCTGGCAAACCGGACAGACGGGCTATCCTTTGATCGATGCGGGCATGCGCCAGCTCTGGCAAACCGGCTGGATGCACAACCGGGTGCGCATGGTTGTGGCGTCCTTCCTCTCCAAGCATCTGCTGATCGACTGGCTCCATGGTGAACGCTGGTTCTGGGACACGCTGGTTGATGCCGACCTTGCCAACAACAGCGCCGGCTGGCAGTGGGTTGCGGGTTGTGGTGCTGATGCCGCGCCGTTCTTTCGTATTTTCAATCCCATGACGCAGTCACGGAAGTTCGATGCAAAGGGCACGTACATCCGCACCTGGGTACCGGAACTTGCCGCCTTGTCCGATCGCGATGTTCATGAACCCTGGTCAGCGTCGCCTGCTGAACTCCTGGCCGCAGGTATTAAGCTTGGTGAGACCTATCCCGAACCCTGCGTGGATCATGGTGCCGCTCGTCAGCGCGCTCTGGACGCCTACAAGGCGCATGTCTCAACCAGCAACAATGGATCCAAGGATTGAACCGCAGGAATTGCGAAACGATTGCTGGTTTGAGCGATCCCAATGACCAAATCTTGACTGAGAGCCTGAGGAAAGTGTGGTGAAGGCCCCAATGATACCAGTCGCCCAAGTGCTTCTGACCGTCGAGCAAATGGCAGAGGCGGATGCGAAGACCATTGCCTCCGGGACGTCAGGTGAAGTCCTGATGGAACGGGCGGGCGCGGCTGTGGTCCGCGAGGTTTGCAGGCGCTGGAAACCAGGTCGCGTTCTTGTGCTGTGCGGGCCTGGAAACAACGGAGGTGACGGCTTTGTCATTGCCCGCCTGTTGGTTGAAGCAGGTTGGACTGTCCGGGTGTTCACCTTCAACTCGCCGGGTCTACTGAAAGGTGATGCCGCAGCGATGGCCAGTCGCTGGGAAGGCGAGGTTGAGCCACTGTCTTCGTTTGCCGATCTGGAAGTGGACCTTGTGGTTGATGCTCTGTTCGGGGCTGGGCTGTCGCGACCCCTTGCCGAGGATCTCATCAACGATCTCGTCTCGCAGACCGCGCCCTATGTTGCTGTAGACATTCCCAGTGGGATTGATGGCAATTCCGGCAGGGTTCTGGGTGGCGCTGTGATGGCCGACCTGACGGTCACGTTCTGTCGCGCGAAACCCGGGCACCATCTACTTCCCGGAAGAACCCATTGCGGCGAACTGGTCGTGGCCGACATCGGGATTCCGGAATCGATCGTACAATCTCTCGATGCACAGCTTGCAACGAACAACCCTGAGGTCTGGGCTGATCGGTTTCCCTGGCCGGGGCTGGACAGCCACAAGTACCAACGCGGTCACCTGGTCGTCGTTGGTGGCGGCGTTGCATCGAGTGGAGCGGCCAGGCTTGCCGCGCGCGCGGGCCTTCGCGCCGGGGCCGGGCTTGTGACATGTGCGGTTCCCGCTTCGGCGTTGATGGTCTACGCGGCGCATCTGACGTCGGTCATGATTACACCTCTGCCTGACATG
>CALIUG010000274.1 GCA_938048755.1 uncultured Alphaproteobacteria bacterium | reverse complement strand
GACGCCATTGCCTGGGTCTTCCTGGGATCGCAGAACGCGGACAACGCCGCAGTCTACGGCTGGGTCGAGGCCCTGAGCTGGATCGGCGCGATCTATGTGCTGGCGAGCGGGCTGCAGATCCTGGCCGAACATGCCCTGCGCGGCCTGAAGGACACCTTTGTTCCCATGATCCAGCAGACCATCGGCCTCTGGGGTCTGGGCTTGGCAGGCGGGGTTCTTGCCGCCTACGGGCTGGGGCTGGGTGCCGCCGGCCTCTGGTACGGCATGGCAGCAGGTTCGGGCCTGACCGCGCTGCTGTTTGTCCTGCGGTTCCGGCGGCTAACGCGGAAGATCCAGACCTAACTGCGGTAATCGGCGTTGATGTCGATGTAGCCGTGGGTGAGATCGCAGGTCCAGACCGTGGCCTTACCCCTGCCGACGCCGACATCGACGTGAATCTCAAGGTTCTGGCCGGCCATGTGCTTGGCCACAGGCGCCTCGTCATAACCCGGCGGTGGTGCGCCGTTGATGGCGACAGGATGACCGCCGACCGAGATGTTGAGGCTGGTTTCGGCAATCGCCTGACCGGACTTGCCCACGGCCATGACAATGCGGCCCCAATTGGCATCACCGCCAGCGATGGCGGTTTTGACCAAAGGCGAATTCGCTATCGAAAGGCCGATGGTGCGCGCGGCCTTGGCCGATTTCGCGCCCGAAACCGCGATTTCGATGAACTTCTGGGCGCCCTCGCCATCGCGAATTACCTGATGGGCGAGATCGAGGCAGAGCGCATTGAGCGCCTTGCGGAAGGTGCGCAGTACGGGATCACCAACGCTGGTGATGGCCGGGTGTCTGGCCTTGCCTGTGGCAAAAAGCTGGAGCGTGTCGCTGGTCGAGGTGTCGCTGTCGACGGTGATGGCGTTGAACGAGGCATCGGCAGCCGTCTTCAGGAGCGGCTGGAGAACATCAGCGGGCAGTTTGGCGTCGGTGAAGACGTAAGCCAGCATGGTCGCCATGTCGGGCGCGATCATGCCCGACCCCTTGGCAATTCCGGTGATCGTGACCGGTTTGCCGCCGATTTCGGTCGTCACGGACGCGCCCTTGGGAAAGGTATCGGTGGTCATGATCGCCACGGCAGCATCGTGCCATTTACCGGACCTCAGACTTTTGTGGAGCTTGGGCAGGACCTTCACGACCTTCTCGACCGGAAGGTTCTCGCCGATGACACCGGTCGAGGCGACATAAACGTCACCGGGGCGGCAACCCACGAGACCGGCCACGCCTTTCGCCGCAGCAACCACAGCGTCATCACCGGCCTTGCCGGTATAGACATTGGCATTGCCGGAATTGACGATCAGCGCACGGGCCTTGCCCTTGGGCAGATGCTTGCGACACCAGCGCACCGGAGCGCCGGCCGTGCTTGATTTTGTAAAAACGCCGGCGACAGTTGCCGGGCGGTCAAAAACAGCCAGCATCAGATCAAGCTTGGTGCTGGAAGCCTTGATCCCGGCATGTCCGGTTGCCAGGCGAACGCCCGGAACCAGCAACATATCGGGGAACCGCGCGGGCGCCAGAGGGGATACGACGGTCTTGGGAGCTTTGGACATTGTAGCGCCTATTCGGATGCGGGAACCGGCTCCATGATCTCGACATCGGCGTTCTCGCGCAAGCTGTCGAGTTCAGCCAGGATGGCATCGCGGGCCAGCGTGTCGCGCAATTCCGGCTCGATATCCTGAAGGGTCGGTGCGTCCAGAGCCGCACGCTCCTCCATCTTGATGACATGCCAGCCAAAGGGCGATTCAACGGGACCGGAAATCTCGCCGGGCTGCAGCGCATAGGCACCATCGGCAAATTCCTGGACCATGTCGCCATAGCGGAACCAGCCCAGATCGCCGCCATCCACGCCGGACGGACCGATGGAAAGCTCCTTGGCGAGTTCAGCGAAGTCCTCACCGGCATCCGCTCGGGCGATCACGGCCAAGGCTTCCTCTTCGCTGCCTACCAGAATGTGGCGCGCACGAACTTCATCGCCCAACCCTGTTGCCTGATACTCCACCAGCCAGCCCTCGTAAGCCGCCTGCACGGCTTCGTCGGTGAGTTCCTCATCGACACGTTCCTGCATGTACATCTGCTGGAGCAGCTCTTCCCCGATCAGCGCCATTTCCTGGAGATAGGCTTCCGAGTTATCGAGGCCCTGTTCGCGCGCGGCAACGGCGATCAGCTTGCGGTTGATGATCTGCTCAATGATCGGCTCCCAGATGTATTCCATCGGGACGTCCTGATAGTCGGGGCCCAGGGCGACGATGGCGGTCACCACCTCGTCACGCGTGATGTCTTCACCATTCACGATGGCGACGACTTCCGAGCCGGTATCGGCGTCATCCTGAGCATGGGCCGTGACGGGCACCCAGGCGAACAGGGCCAGAAACGCAGCGGCCAGAACGATTTTCATGCTTTTTCTCCAGGATTCACGTCGAGGTTTTGCGCGCCGGCATCGTGCCGCGCGGGGCCAACAAATCAGGCAACGCGCTACAGACCACATCGTTCCCATGCGGGCAAGCCGACCGTCGTCACGATCCGGTAATTGTGACGCCAATGTGTGCGGCGTTGACACCGCACCGGCAGGACCCTATCTGTCCGTTGACACCTGCGCCTCAAGAACAGGCGGAAAACGGAAGAATCTCATATGTTTGGCGCGCTTGCAGGCCGGCTCTTCGGTTCGGCCAACCAACGGCACATCAAGAAGCTCACAAAGACGATTGAGCAGATCAACGCGATCGAACCCCAGTTCGAGGCGCTGGACGACACTGCGCTTGCGGCCAAGACGGTGGAATTCCGCAAGCGGCTGGACGACGGCGAGACCCTGGACGATCTGCTGGTCGAAGCGTTTGCGACAGTACGCGAAGCGGCCAAACGCACGCTGGGACAACGCCATTTCGACGTTCAGCTGCTGGGCGGCATGGTGCTTCACAGCGGCACGATCGCCGAGATGAAGACCGGTGAAGGCAAGACCCTGGTCGGTACCCTGCCGGTCTATCTCAACGCTCTGACGGGCGACGGTGTGCATGTCGTCACGGTGAACGACTACCTTGCCCGTCGCGACGCCGAATGGATGGGTCAGATCTATCGTTTCCTGGGGCTGACCGTGGGCTGCATCGTTCCAGGCCTGGACGATCAGACGCGCCGCGAACAGTACGCCTGTGACGTGACCTACAGCACCAACAACGAGCTGGGTTTCGACTATCTGCGCGACAACATGAAGTTCTCGCTGGAAACCATGGCCCAGCGCGGACAGAACTTCGCCATCGTCGACGAAGTCGACAGTATTCTGGTCGATGAGGCGCGCACGCCGCTGGTGATTTCCGGGCCGACCGAAGACTCTTCGGAAATGTACCGCAAGGTCGACGTCCTGATCCCCAAGCTGGTCGAGGAAGACTACGAAAAAGACGAGAAGCAGCGCGCCGTCTCCCTGACAGACCAGGGCACCGAACATATCGAACAGTTGCTGACCGAAGCCGGCATGCTGACCGAGGGTCATCTCTATGACATCCAGAATGTCAGCCTGGTACATCACACCAACCAGGCCCTGCGTGCCCACAAGCTGTTCACGCGCGATGTCGATTACATCGTCAAGGACAACAAGGTCATCATCATCGATGAGTTTACCGGTCGCATGATGGAAGGCCGCCGGTTCTCCGAAGGCCTGCATCAGGCGCTGGAGGCCAAGGAAAAGGCCGAGATTCAGACCGAGAACCAGACGCTGGCCTCGATCACGTTCCAGAACTACTTCCGGCTCTATGAAAAGCTGGCCGGCATGACGGGCACGGCCATGACCGAGGCAGGCGAATTTGCCGAGATCTACAGCCTGGACGTGGTCGAGATCCCGACCCATCGCGAGATGGTCCGCAAGGACAGGGATGACGAGGTCTATCGCACGGCCAAGGAAAAGTACGACGCGGTCGTGGACCTGATCGAGGAATGCCACAAACGCGGCCAACCGATTCTGGTTGGCACGGTCTCGATCGAAAAGTCCGAGATGATTGCCGAGATGCTGAAGAAGCGCGGCATCAAGCACAGCGTGCTCAATGCGCGCTATCACGAACAGGAAGCCAGCATTGTTGCCCAGGCCGGGCGTTACGGCGGCGTGACGATTGCCACCAACATGGCCGGTCGCGGCACCGACATCCAGCTTGGCGGCAACGCCGACATGCGTATCGAGCAGGAGCTGGCGTCGATCACCGATGAAGCCAAACGCGAGCGTGAGGCCGAGCGTATCCGCGCCGAGGTGGCCGAGGAACGCGAGAAAGTTCTGGCTGCCGGAGGTCTCTATATCCTGGGCACCGAACGCCACGAAAGCCGCCGTATCGACAACCAGTTGCGCGGCCGTTCCGGACGCCAGGGCGACCCCGGCGCATCAACCTTCCTGCTGTCGCTGGAAGACGATCTGATGCGCATCTTCGGGTCCGAGCGCCTGGACAGCATGCTCCAGAAGCTGGGCCTGGAAGAAGGCGAGGCGATCACCCATCCCTGGGTCAACAAGGCGATCGAGCGTGCCCAGGGCAAGGTCGAGGCGCGCAACTTCGATATCCGCAAGACGCTTCTGCGTTTCGACAACGTCATGAACGACCAGCGCAAGGTGATCTACGAACAGCGCCGCGACCTGATGTCGGCCACCGACGTCTCCGAGACCATCGCCGACATGCGCAACGAAGTGATTGAAGACATCGTTGCGCGCTGCATTCCCGCTGATGCCTATCCCGAGCAGTGGGAAACCGATTCCCTGGCGGAAGAGGTTCATCGGATTCTGGGCCTCAATCTGCCGGTCCAGGAATGGGCCGCCGAGGAAGGTATCGCTGACGAAGAAGTCCTCGAGCGCATCACCGCCGCCGCTGACGAAAAGGCCGCGGCCAAGGAAGAAAGCTATACGCCAGGGGTCATGCGTGTGGCCGAAAAGAGCCTGCTGCTCCAGATTCTGGACCAGAAATGGCGTGATCACCTGCTGTCCCTCGATCACATGCGTCAGGCCGTGGGCCTGCGCGCCTATGCCCAGAAAGACCCCTTGCGCGAATACCAGCGCGAGGCCTTCAACCTGTTCGACGGCATGTTGGGCAATGTGCGTGAAGCCGTGACCCAGATGCTGATGCATGTAGAAATTCGCGTCGATGCCGCCGACCTTCTGGCACGCCGCCAGCAGGAACAGCAGAAAAGCCTGCAGGAACAACGCAGCGACCCCGCACTGGCAGCACCGCCTGTACCGCAACAGCAGCAGATCGGCGACTGGCAGCAGAGTGTCGCCAGCCGGCGCACGGATGCCGCCGACCGCGATGCCAACGACCCCAACACCTGGGGCAAGGTCGGCCGCAACGAGCCCTGCCCCTGCGGGTCAGGGAAGAAGTACAAGCAATGTCACGGCAAGCTTGGAGCCAACGAGCCCGCCGAACCGGTGGGGTAAAGTTCTTTAGCCTCAAGCGCCGGCGCTCGCTCCGCTCGTTTGGCTTCCAGGCCTGATCGGCCCGCCGGTGCGGTCGCACCGGTCAGCGGCCGCTGCGCTATCGCCGCCGATTGCCTACTCACCGACGGTGCAGTGCGCGTCTCACAACCATAAATTCGGTGTCATCCCGGCCTTGAGCCGGGATCCCGGTCCGCACGTTGCTTTTGAAACCCGTCATGACGGGATCCCGGATCGCGCTCGCCATGCTCGCTTGTCCGGGATGACACATCTGTTGAGGCGGTGAGTAGGCGAGAGGTCCCGTAGGGGCCGAGGGGAGCGACTGCGACCCCGCGCCAATTGGCGCGTTAGCCAAGTGAA
>CALIUG010000273.1 GCA_938048755.1 uncultured Alphaproteobacteria bacterium | reverse complement strand
CATCGTCGAACTTGATTCGACGATCCATGTACGGGCATCGCCAACGGTTCCCGCCCGCATGAAATCTGAGAAGTCGAAACTCCAAGGGCCTTGGTTGACCCGCCATCATTCACCCAGAGCGATTCCTTCGCGGCGGGGATCGGCGCCGCCAAAGATGACCCCGTTCTCGATATAGAAACCCGAAAGACCCGTCGTCATGTCGCGCTGGCTGACCTCGTGGCCCATGGCTTCCAGGTCCGCGACATGGCGTGCCAGATCGGTGCCGGCTTCCAGCTCCGTGGGGCCGTTGCGGTTCAGATGATGGGGCAGCTCGATGGCGGCCTGAATGTCGAGTTGCCAGTCCAGTGCGGCAATCAGGGTCTTGGCGACATAGGTGATGATGCGTGAGCCACCGACGGTTCCGATCGCCATGACGAGATTGCCATCAGCATCCAGGACGATGGTCGGGGCCATGGAGGACCTGGGCCGTTTGCCGGCCTCGACCCTGTTGGCGATAGGTACGCCATTGACCTCGGCTTCGAACGAGAAGTCGGTGAGTTCGTTGTTCAGCATAAATCCGCCTGACATCAGCCGGCTGCCGAAACCCCGTTCGATGCTGGTCGTCATGGAGACCGCGTTACCCGAAGCATCCACGATGCTGATATGGCTCGTGGAAAAGCCGTGTGTCCCGTCATCGGGTGCCAGGGACGACTCATCCCAACCTTCCAGGACGCCCGGCTGGGCTTCGCCCATGGATCGCGCGGGGTCAATCAGCCGGGCGCGTTCGGCCAGATAGGTTTCATCAATCAGGGCCTCGACGGGAACGGAAACAAAGTCGCTGTCGGCCAGATAGAGATTGCGGTCCGCATAGGCCAGCCGCTGCGCTTCAGAGATCAGATGCACGGCTTCCAGGGAGCCGGGCTCCAGCGCGGCAAGGTCATGGCCTTCCAGCAACAGAAGAATCTGCGCCACCGTGACACCACCGCTGCTGGGCGGACCCATGCCGCAGATGTTCCATTGGCGATATTCGACACACACGGCAGGGCGTTCGACCGCCTGATAGGCGGCGAAGTCCTCCATGGTCATGACCGCCGGATTGACCTCGGTTGCACCTACGGTATCGATGATCCGCTGGGCGATGACACCCGTGTAGAACGCTTGGGCACCGTGCTGGGCCAGGATTTCCAGCGTATCGGCCAGCTTTGGATTGGTGAGCACGGTCCCGACCGGCTTGCGATTGCCGTCCGCGTCGAAGTAGAGCGCATGAAAGGCCGGAAAACGCTCAGGCCCCTCAACCCAGTCGAGAACCTCAAAAAGCCTTGGGGAGATTTCAAAGCCGTTGCGCGCCAGAGCGATGGCAGGCTGGAAGAGGTCGGCCCATGGAAGGTTGCCGTGCTCCCTGTGCGCCATCTCCAGCATCGCCATGACGCCGGGGACGCCCACGGGAATGCCGCCCTCGGCAGCCTCGGTCCATCCCATCAGTGTGCCGTCGGGGTGCCGGAACAGGTTCGGCGTTGCAGAGGCCGGTGCGGTCTCGCGTCCGTCGTAGCTCACGACTGTGCCGTTGCCGGCATCAAAGTGAAGCATGAACGCACCACCGCCGATGCCCGAGGACTGCGGCTCGGTGAGGGTAAGCACCAGTTGCGCCGCAATCGTTGCATCAACCGCGCTACCGCCCTGCAGGATGATGTCGCGTGCCGCCCGGCTGGCATGCGGATTGGCCGTGGAAACCATGAAATCCTCGGACATCACCGGCTCGCCGGCCCGCAAGGGAATTGCGGCAATCGTCGCAAGCAGGAAGACGGCGAGGGCTGCAAGACGGGTCATGGGTGCTCCACAGGCTGTTCCGAATCGATCTGGACGCTATTGTTGAGCCCGACACCCGGCACCGCAAGTCGGGTCTGGAAAAGGAACGCGAGATGTCTGACAGGATTGCACGGCCGGGCCCACGGAACCTGATCACCGATGTGGACGGGATCCTGGTTGGCAATGCCGGGGACGCTGCCGTCCGGAGCGGCGTGACCGTTGTGCTACCGGATTCCCGTTGTGTGGGTGCGGTCGATGTTCGCGGTGGTGCCCCGGGCACTCGGGATACCGATGCGCTGGACCCCACCTGCCTTGTCGATGCCGTGGATGCGGTCGTTCTTTCCGGCGGCTCTGCCTTTGGCCTTGATGCCGCGGGTGGTGTCATGGCTTCCCTGGCGCGCCAGGGCCGGGGCTATCAGGTCGCGGATGCGGTCGTGCCGATTGTTCCGGCAGCCATCCTGTTCGACCTTGCCAATGGCGGTGACAAGAACTGGGTTGAGGAGCCGCCCTATCGCGATCTCGGGCGTGCCGCCCTTTCCTGCGCTGGTGCCGGATTCGAACTTGGCAATGCCGGTGCGGGCCTTGGAGCGTCGGCAGGCCATCTCAAGGGGGGCCTGGGCAGCGCATCGGTGGTCACCGATGAAGGCCTGCAGGTCGGTGCGCTGGTGGCCGTCAATGCCGTGGGCTCACCCGTCATCCCGGGCACCCGGGCACTCTGGGCAGCAATGTATGAACAACAGAACGAAATGGGCTCGCCCGTTCGGGAACTGCCTTCCGGTGATCTCCGGCTTGATGCCTCTGTCCAGGGTTTCCCCGGCCAGAACACCACCATTGGCGTGATTGCCACCAACGCGGCGCTCGAGAAGAGCCAGGCGCAGCGCGTCGCGATCATGGCCCATGACGGTTATGCCCGCGCAATCCGCCCCATCCACACGCCCTTTGACGGCGACACGGTGTTTGTCCTGGCAACGGGCACAAAGGTCGCAGACGTTGGTCCCGAACAGCTGGGCGCCATTGGTGCTCTGGCGGCAGATTGCATGACCCGCGCTATCGGCCGGGCCATGGTGGCTGCCCGGACCCTTGGCGACATGATTTCCTATTCTGAATGGTCCGATCATGGTTGAACCCCGGTCAGGCGTGCCTAACTTGAACATCAGAAGAGAGAAGGAGACGCCATGCCAACCGCTGTGATCACCGGGGCCAGCCGGGGAATCGGTCTTGAGTTTGTGCGCCAGTACCTCGCGGATGGCTGGACTGTCCATGCCGGCGCACGCGATCCCGAAGGCGCCGACCAGCTTGCCGCACTCGCCTGCGAACATCTTCATGTCCACCAACTCGATGTCACCAACCATGGTCACATCGCTGCTCTTGCGAAATCTCTCGCCGGGGCGCCGGTTGACCTGCTGATCAACAATGCCGGCATGTGGCTGGGCGAATTCGAGGCCTATGGGCGCTTCACGAACGAAGCGTGGATGGAGGAGTTTCGCGTGCATGTGCTGGGCACCATGGCGATGTGCGAGGCCCTGAAGAGCAATGTGGCGTCCAGCGATCAAAAGCTGATCATCAACATCTCCAGTAGTAACGGTCGCCTGGACTGGGACGAGAACGGCACCGACTATCCTTACAACACCAGCAAGGCAGCCCTGAACATGCTGACCAAGGGCCTCTCGGTCGAGCTTGTCGGAGAGGGCATCACGGTCGTGGCCTTCACGCCCGGATTCGTGGCCACCGACATGAGTGGTCCCGATGCTGATCTCACGCCACAGGAGAGTATTGAAGGCATGAAGAACGTGATTGCCGGACTCGATGCGACCAGGACCGGTGCTTTCCTGCGCTACAACGGGGAGTCGCTGCCATGGTAAAGACCGTTGTGATTGCCGGTGCCAGCCGCGGTATCGGCTTGGAATTCGTGCGACAATTCGCACAGGACGGTTGGCGTGTGCATGCCTGTTGCCGGCAACCCGAGAAGGCTGATGCGCTGAAGGCCGCGCTGAACGGCAGGAACGGTCTGATCCATGCTCTGGACGTGACCGATGATAGCTCGATCCAGGAACTGGCTCAGGCGATTGATGACGAACCCGTCGATGTTCTGATCAACAACGCCGGCATCATGCCCGATGATCGCAAGGCCGACGGCACGATGGATTACGAAGCCTGGGAAGCGGCGCTGCGTACCAATGTCATCGCACCGTTTCGCGTGGTCGAGGCCTTGGTCGATCGGATCGATGCCGGCCAGATGCACGTCATCGCAAACGTTTCGAGTCTGATGGGCTCCATCGGCGACAACCGGTCGGGTGGCGATCATATCTATCGCACCAGCAAGACCGCGCTGAACATGGTGACGGTCAATCTGGCCGAAGATCTTCGGACCCGTGGCATCACCGTTCTGGCCTTCCATCCAGGCTGGGTGCGCACGGACATGGGTGGACCCAATGCAGCGGTAGCGCCCGAAGACAGTGTGCGTGGCATGCGCGAGCAGATTGCCGCAGCAGTCCCGGATCAGAGCGGTGGTTTCACCAACTACGACGGTACGCCGCTCGCCTGGTGAACGTTGTCAGGCGGTCAGATCCGGTGCCTGGAGAATGGTGCAGCCGTTGATGCGCCAGCTTCCGTCTTCCTGCTGCTCCATCGTGTAGACCGCCAGCACCGAGATGCCGTCCTGCCCGGTGACATAGACCTCCTGCACCGGTTCGCCGTTCATCATGTGGAGAGCGCCGAACTCGGCCTGGGCGGAGCGATAGACCGGCGGATAGCCGTCGCGGACCATGCCCATGAAGATGTCCACGGTCCGGAAGATGCCCTGGATCGACGGTGACGCGTGGCTGAAGGCCCGCACGCCGTCGTCGCGGTTAAAGGCGTCAAGCTGGTCCTGGATGACGCTCTGAATGGCGGTGGTATCAGCGGCCGAAAGGGCTTCGTCCGCCTGGGCCTGGCTGAACATTAGCACGGCGCAGAATGCCATGAACAAACGACGCATGATTGCCTCCCTGTCAGGTTCTCAGGCGATCTTATTCCGCCTGCAGGGGATACGTGAACCGCGGCGCTTTGGATCAGCGCACGAAGATGCGGACCTCGTTGACGGCAGCGTGATAGCTGGTCGTGGCCGAGAGCGTCACGCGGTCGGCGGGCAGGCCCATGTTCGACAGCACGCGCAGGACGTCTTCGGCGTTGCGTTTGGCATTGGTGCTGGCCAGGGCCACTTCACCGGCCGATCCGCCGGCGGGAGAGACTGCGACCAGGTCGAAGATGGCGTCGGGCTTGCGCTGCAGGGCCGCGCTGGCGGCCTGATAGAGCGGGTCCTGGAACGGGATGTCTTCTCGGTCGAAACGAATCACCACAAGCGGCTGACGGCCGGTCAGGGCTGCATCACCGGTCAGAGCAGGCGGAGCCTGCTGTGTGCCGTATTCGGCCAGCGCCGGACCATAGAGACGGCCATTGCTGATCGCCGTGGCAAGCTGGGTCATGCGCGTACGCTCGACGTTGACGTAGCCGGTCTGGCGCTCGACGACGGCGTTGATGGCGCTCCACTGCGTTTCGATGCCCACGACCGTGCGGTTGTTGACGTCCTGCAGTTCATTGAGCTGGCGATGGTCTTCCTCGACTGCACCGGAAAGGCGCAGCGTGGCGTCGATCGCATTGGAAATATAGGCCGAGGTTGCCGCGTTTGAAGCAATCGCAGCACCCAGCGTGTTGAAGGTCGAGACATCGCTCATCAACTGATCGAGCTGGGTCTGGGCGACGTTGTACTGACTGACAAGAATGGGATTGCCCGGCGTGGTGCCGATCTGCAGGCGTGAGGTAATCGCCGCGATCGTTGCGTAGTAACGCTGGGCGTTCTCTTCGGCGCGTGCAAGTTGGCTGCTGTAGGCTGAGCTGTTCTGGCCCACGGCCGACTGCAGAACCTGAAGTTCGCCTGCAATATCGCGGATCTTCTGGCTGACAACCGTGCCGGTATTGCCGTAGTTCGAGGCGTTGATGGTCGGCAGCCCCATGCCGGCATCCGACAGCGGCGCAACCACGATGACGTCGTTGCCTGCAACAGCGGCGTCAGCGGAAGCAGGCGCGCCTGAGGGATCTTCACCAGAGAGACTGGGGAAGAGTGTGTCGTCGGCAACCTGGCAACCGGTCACGAGAACCAGTGTGGCCATCAGCCCAATGAAACGGTGCGACAAGGACATATGGGAAGCCTATCGTCCTGAAACCAAAATAAAAACACGTGCCCCGGGGAACGTCCCCGTACCAACAGTTGCGCCGCCCCAGCAGCGGTCCGTCGACGGCGCGGATACTACGCGAGCAACCCGGCGGTCACAAGGTCGAATTCCCGGCGCTTTTGCGGCCATTTCAGGGGCTTGCGAAGCGCGATGGGTTCGATTACGTTCCGCGCCTCTTGACGGCCACGCAGTAGCAACGGCACCCCTAGCTCAATTGGATAGAGCACTTGACTACGAATCAAGAGGTTGGAGGTTCGAGTCCTCCGGGGTGCGCCACTGCCTGATCAGGCCGGTCAAGTTTCTCCAGCAGCCAGTTCGGACGTGCACGCAGGGCAACGGGTCGCTTTGAGCGGTACCGATGTCATGCAGAACGTGCAGTTCTTGGTCGTCGGGCTCGGCGTCTCACCCGATTCTTCCTTTTGTTTCAATCGGTTGATTGAACGGATCAGAAGGAAGACCGCAAATGCAACAATGATGAAACTGATCACGGTGTTGATGAAAACGCCGACGTTGATGGTTGCCGCGCCCGCTTCCTGGGCTGCGGCAAGGGTTTCGTAATCGCCGTCGGACAAGTTGATGAAGAGGTTGCTGAAATCGACGTTGCCGAGCAGGATTCCGATCGGCGGCATGATGACATCGGAAACCAGTGATGTGACGATTTTGCCGAACGCAGCGCCGATAATGATACCGACCGCCATGTCGACGACATTGCCACGCATGGCAAATTCACGAAATTCCTTGAGCATTAAGAAGTTTCCCCTGTTTCTGTTCCCTTACGTGCCTGAAGCGGTTTTTGCGCGTTCCGGCACAGATTCGTAGCCCCGTATAAGCAAGGTTCAGGCCAATTCAAATGCCACAGGCGGCAGATTCTGCCGATGGCGGTCCCACATGGCCCGATACGCAACCTCAAGGTGGCGCGCGAGTCGTGGCGTGTCAAAGAGCGGCAGTTTGCTGCGCCCGCTGATCAGATGGTTGCGTAACACCGTGCGGCGTTCCGGGTTGTTGGCCAGAAAAACCGACTTGTCGACGAAGGCGGCAGGATTCGGGGCGACCTGCCCTTTCATGCCCGCCGCGGTCAGCAGACTTGCCGCGACCCGAGAGGCAAAGTGGTTTCCAAGCCGCGTGACCACGGGAACGCCCGCCCAGAGCGCATCGGTTGTCGTGGTGTGGCCGTTGCAGATGCCGGTGTCGAGCGCCATGTCGGCCAGCGTCAGCCGCGCAAGATGGTCAGCCTTGTTGGCGAATGGGGCAAAGATCAGGCGGTCTGCTTCGATGCCGTGACGCGTCGCCTGATCCCGCAGGTTGCGCCGTGCCGTGGTGTTGGTATCCAGCAGCCACAGAACGCTGCCTGGAACCTGACGCAGCACCTCGCACCAGGCTGCGAAGCTCTGCGGGTCGATCTTGTAGGCGACATTGAAGCAGGCCATGACCAGCCGGTTATCGGGCAGTCCACATGAGGCACGCGATGGTTTGTCCGTCACGGCCGGGCTGGAATCGTTGGGCTGGTAACAGCCGGGCAGGCGCACAAGCTTCTCGCTGAAGTAGCGCTGATGGTTGCCCGGCGTCACGATGGCATCGCCCAGCAGGTAGTCGAAGAAGGGCGCGCCGGTCGTGCCGGGAAAGCCGAGCCAGGAAACCCGAACCGGTGCCGGACGGTGTGCGGCGATCGCCATGCGGTGGTTCTGCAGCCAGCCGTGCAGATCGACCAGAATGTCGACACCGGCATCGCGAATCGCCAGAGCTGCGTCGCGATCGCTGAGAGTCTGAAGATCGAGCACACCGTCGCAGGAATCCCGAATCTCCCGGCGCAGGTCCGATCCGTCATCGCGTCCGATATCGAGCGCCAGGATCTTCATCGTCTTTCTGTTGTGATGACCAAACAGCTTGCGCACGAGCTGGCCTGTCGGTTGATTGCCGAATCCGGCCGAGAGATAGCCAACGGTCAGCTTCTTGCCTGGCGGGTGTTCGCTGTCGGATGCGGGCAAGGCACGCACGGGCAGGCGTGCGGCCTCGGCGCGGCCTACGGCAAGCGCGAGCATGGGATCGTCGTAACAGGTCGCTGCCATGAACGGGCGCATCGGTGAGGGCTCGCCGCGCGCGATGGTCTTGTAGGTGATGTCGCGCAGGTTGGCGCGCGTCTCCTCGAGGTTGTCCCAGGCGCAGGCGCGCATGGCGATGAAGACGTCCTGGGCCAGGATGCGCGGATTGTCGGGCGCGAGCGATCTGGCCCTGCCGATGGCGTCCAGCGCATCGTCGAGCTGATCACGGAAACGCAGACACTCGGCGAGCGAACGCCAGGCTTCTGCGTGATCCGGCGCGACTTGGGTGGCGCGCGTGAAGATTTCGCAGGCCTTTACGAAGTCGCTGGAAAGCATGTGCGCGCGGCCCAGAGGAATGAGTGCCGCCAGGTTGTCGGGCTCCTCGGCCAGCACGGCTTCGAAGCTCGCCACGGCGCTTCTGCGGTCGCCCGATGCAAGCGCCTGTCTGCCTTTTGTGATGCGTTCATCCATGACCGTTTACCCCCGGACATGGCGGTGCCATGGTCTCAGTCATGGATCGCGAAAAAGCCATCAGGCGCATGATCGTCGAAGCCCTTGAAGAGGCCGGCATGTCGGGCCTGTGCCGTGACGGGCAGCGGGAACTGGCGCTGGGGCGTCTCCTGACAGCCATGCCGGATCTGGAGCCCGGGCGGGCCGAAGTCCGCGTCGATGCGGTTCTCGCCGAAATGGCGGTCTAGACCGCGCCGCCGAAGGGATTGGCGGTGCCGTCGGCGTAACGTTCGAAGCGGAAGGCCTTGAGGTCGATGTTGTTGGGCGTGCCGGTCACCATGTCGGCGGTGACCCGCCCGGCGCCGGGCCCGATGCCGAAGCCATGACCGCTATAGCCTGTGGAAATAAAGAACCCCGGCACGGCCTCGACCGGGGAAATGACCGGAATGGCATCGGGCGTCACGTCGCTCATGCCGGCCCAGGTCTCGGCGATATTGACATCGTTGA
>CALIUG010000272.1 GCA_938048755.1 uncultured Alphaproteobacteria bacterium | reverse complement strand
TGTGTCGTGTTGGGCCGCTTTGGCCGATGATTCGCCGGTTCTTCACGCACTTGCCATGCATGGCGAAGCAACCTTTCCCGACGGTCCGCAGGCCCCCTTCGACTGGGTCAATCCGGATGCGCCACAGGGCGGCACCCTGCGTCTGGCCGAAACCGGCACCTTCGACAGCATGAACCCCTATATCATTCTGGGCCTTCCGGCACGCGGACTTGGCCTGGTCTTCCAGAGCCTGCTCTACCGGTCTCCCGACGAGCCTTTCACGCTCTATCCCCAGCTCGCACGGGGCATCGAACTGACCCCAGACAGGAGCTGGATCGTCTTCCATCTTGACCCCCGCGCCCGTTTCCAGGACGGCACACCGGTCACTTCAGACGATGTTCTCTTCACCTTCAATGCGCTGCTGCGTGACGGCAAACCTCACACTCAGACCTACTACGCCGGTGTGACACAGGCACAGGCAATCGATGACCTGACGGTCCGTTTCGACCTGGAACCCGGCAACTGGGAACTTCCCATGATCCTGGGGCTCATGCCCGTCATGTCGGAGGCCTACTTCGAAGACATCCCCTTCGCACGCACCAGTCTGGAAGCACCCCTGGGCACGGGGCCCTACAAGGTCGCTCTGATCGAGCCTGGACGTCGTGTCGTCTATCAGCGTGATCCCGATTACTGGGGTAACGACCTGCCGAGCAGTGTGGGGCGCTACAACTTCGAAACGATCGAGTACAACTGGTATCGCGACAGCAACGTCGCACTCCAGGCCTTCCTGGCAGGCGATTCCGATCTGCGGTTCGAGGCTGATCCCCTGCGCTGGGCAACGGGCTACGACAATCCTGCGGTCGCGTCCGGTGAGATCATCCTGGAAGAAGTCACGGCCACACGCCCGTCTGGCCTGTTTGCCGTCGCCTGGAACCAGCGACGCCCGCCTCTCGACGACATCCGCGTGCGCGAGGCCCTGGGACTGGCGTTCGATTTCACCTGGACCAACGCAAATCTGCTGCACGGTCAGTATGTCCGCACCAACGGCCTGTTCGACAATTCAGCGCTTGCCCCCTCCGGCCCCGCGGCCGGCCTGGAACTCGAACTCCTGGAACCCTGGCGTGATCAGCTGCCGGCGGCACTGTTTGAGGCACCCTATGTCTGGCCCGAAACCGATAGTAGCGGTCGCCTGCGCGAACATCTCAATACAGCGGGTTCCCTGCTGGATGCGGCAGGCTACGTCATGACCGACGGCATACGGCGCAACGCGGACGGCGAAGCGCTCACCTTCGAAGTCCTGCTGTCTGACTCCACCCAGGAACGCATTCTGCTGCCCTGGATCCGCAACCTGGAACGGCTGGGTGTCAGCGGGGCCCTGCGCACGGTTGATGCTGCCCAGCACCAGGCACGTATCTCGGAGTTTGACTACGACGCCATGGTCTGGCGCTGGGGAGTGTCGCTGTCCCCGGGTAACGAGCAATGGATCTACTGGGGCAGCGATGCCGCGCAGTCCCCGGGCAGCCGCAATTACGCCGGCATTGCCGACCCCGTGCTGGACTCCCTGATTGCCAGCCTTTCCGACGCCCGCAGCGCCGAAGATCTTGTCGCCTCGGCTCGCGCGCTCGATCGGGTTCTCATGTGGGGACGCCACGTCCTGCCGCTCTACCATCGCATCGGCGACCCTGTTGCGCGCTGGAACACCATCCAGCGCCCCGAGCACGTGCCGCTCTATGGCGTTGATTTCACGACCTGGTGGTACCAGGCCCCCTGAACGTTCACCTTTTCAAGCAATCGCCTGCAGTGATAAGAAGGCCCATGGTCAATTGTAAGCTTCTCGTTACAGTTCTTTTCGCGCTCTGCACTGCACCAGCTGTGCTTGCCGAAACCACGGAACAGGTCACCTTTGAAGCTCTGGAAACCTATTCCGGCGCTTCGGCCACGGCGCCCGGCGAGGTAACAGCCTATCTGACCCTACCTACCGAAGGAGAAGGCCCTTTCCCCGCCGTGATCATGATGCATGGCTGCAGCGGGCTGGAAGACAACCACACCCGCTGGGCACACCTTTTGGCGGACTGGGGTTACGCCAGCCTGCGCGTCGACAGCTTCACAGCACGCGGCATTGACGAGATCTGCACCGACATCATGCGCCCGGTCCCCAGAGGCGCCGACATCAACGGCGCCATTGTCTTCCTGCAGAGTCTGGTACACATCGACGCCACGCAACTGGTCGTGATGGGCTGGTCCCATGGCGGCAGTGTCACCCTGCAGGCCGCGGCGGAGCCCGGTAATCTGCGTCAGGATCTCAAACCTGCAATTCTGGGAGCCATTGCGGTCTATCCCTATTGCTCGCTCACGTCCCAGCCGTTTCGCGTACCCCTGATGGTGCTGATCGGTGATGCCGACGACTGGACTCCGCACGGCCTTTGCGAATCCATGGCCGCCGGGAGCACTGCCAACAGCGCCGGAATCGATCTGGCGGTCTATCCCGACGTCACCCACTCCTATGACTGCCATGCGTGCAACGGCGAATACTTCGGCCATACCCTGATCTTTGACCAGTCCGCCTATGACGACAGTGTGCTTCGTGTACAGGCGTTTCTGGCCACAATCTTCACCGACTAGAGCGTAGTGCGTGAATTAGGAATCGTTGGGGGATTCCCATTTTGTTTGATTGGTGATTCCATGGGTCAGGAGGTGTCTCATGGGAAAGTCTACGTCGAGCGATCTTCGTTTGCGGATTGTGTGTGGTATCGCGTCTG
>CALIUG010000271.1 GCA_938048755.1 uncultured Alphaproteobacteria bacterium | reverse complement strand
GGGAAATCGAGCACAGCAATCTGGCCGGGTTCCACATTGTTCATCCATCCGGTCCCAACGGGACCAGAGATCAGGTGGTTGCCTGGATGCTGTCGTCGGCTAACAAGGCCTGAACCAGCAGCAGGGCATCACGCACGGTGGAGAGGCGCACGACTTCCCGACCGACATCGCCGTATCGGGCGGCGTGATGGCGCATGACTTCACCGTGCCCTGCGGCCATATGAACCAGACCGGCGGGTTTCTCCTGGCTGTCGCTCCCGGGTCCGGCAACACCGGTGACCGCAACGGCAACTCGATCAGGTCCGTGGGCCAGTGCGCCTGCGACCATGGCGCGTGCGACCTCTTGGCTGACTGCACCGTGTTCCTGGATCATGGAAAGCGGTACACCCAGCATCGCTGTCTTGGCTTCATAGGAATAGGTCACATAACCGCGGTCCACGACATCCGAGGAGCCGGGAATGGCGGTCAGAGCACCGGCAATCAGGCCGCCGGTACAGGACTCGGCGGTGACAAGCATCAGGCCACGAGACCGGCATACCTCTATAACCTGGACCGCCAGGCCGTCGATCTCATCACCAAACAATGCCCACTCCCAATGCCGACAATCCCCAGACACACAGTGCCGCCATGATACCCGCAGCGACATCATCGACCATGACGCCCATGGCGCCTTTCAAACGCCGTTCCAGCCAGCCCGTGGGTCCCAGTTTGGAGACGTCAAAGAAACGGAACAGAAGGAACGATGCGATCCAGAGCGGAGGCGAGAGCAGGGCCGGGGCAATGGCAATCAATTGTCCGGCGACCTCGTCGACCACAATGGCAGAGTTGTCCGTGTCACTGCCTTCCGGGAACGATGCGATCAGCTTGTGACTGGCATAGAGGCCGGCAAAGAAGATCACGACCGCAACGACAAGCGTCAGCACAGGACCACCTACGTAAAGCAGCAGAATGCCCAACGGTACGGCAAAGGCCGACCCCCAGGTGCCCGGCGCGGCGCCAATCAGGCCGACCCCGAACCAGGTCGAGATCAGGGTTGTGGGCGCCCAGACATTTGTGCCTTCGGGCAGCGTTCTGTTGCGAACCTTCAGACCCATGGCACCGGCAGTTCAAGCGTGACCGCAGCCTGTCCGGCAATGCCTTCGCCGCGCCCCGTGAAACCCAAACCATCGGTCGACGTCACCTTGATGTTGACGCGCGAAGGTTCGACACCCAGCAACTCGGCGACCCTTTGTTTCATGGCGGACTGGTGACGCGCCAGGCGGGGTTTCTGACAGATCAACGTGATGTCGGCATGGATCAGTCGGGCATGACGTTCGCGCATCAGGTCGCAAGCAACGGCGACAAGGTCGCTTGAAGCGCGTCCCTTCCAGGCAGGATCGCCAACCGGGAAATGTACACCCAGGTCGCCCGCGCCCATGGCCCCAAGCATGGCATCGACCAGAACGTGCAGGCCGACATCAGCGTCGCTGTCACCATCCAGTGTCGCATCGTGCTCGATCCGGACACCACACAGCATGACATGATCGCCTGGAGCAAAGGCATGGACATCAAGGCCCGTGCCCACGCGTGTTTCGGTCCTACCCAGGCGTTTTGCGGCGAGGTCGAAATCTTCAGCGGTGGTCACCTTGATGTTTCCCTCATCGCCTGCGACGGCTGCAACCCTGAGCCCGTTCGCCTCGGCAACTGCGGCATCATCGGTCAGTTCGGTGCCGGCGGCGGCCCTGTGCGCTGCCAGAATAGCGTCATACCGGAAGGCCTGGGGTGTTTGCGCACGCGCAAGAGCGCTGCGGTCGAGTGTTTCGATGATGATCCCCCCGTCACAGCGTTTGACCGTATCCGTCATGGCAACAACCGGGATGGCGCCAGCGTTCCCTTCGCCGAGGCTCTCTTGCAGGCGCAAGATCATGTCGTTGCCGACAAAGGGTCTGGCGGCATCGTGGATCATCACATGCCTGGTATTCCCTGATTCCAGCGCTTCCAGGCCAGCCAGCACCGACTCCTGACGCGTGGCGCCGCCCGAAACGGGAGAGGGCAGGTCAAACTCTGCAACAACCTCCTCGTGGAGATCTGCGAAATCAGGGTTGATCACGATCTGGATTGGTCCCAGGCCTTCGCATGCCATCAGGGATCGCAGGGTCCACCACAGCAGGGGTTTCCCGCAGACAGGGCGGTACTGCTTGGGCAGGCCGGCGCCTGCACGTTCGCCGCGTCCGGCGGCGACTAGGATGACGGGAATGGCGTCCATCGGGATTGTTTCGTCTGCCCTGAGTGAGACCTGGAAAGTAACGTCGCACGTTCGTGGATTGTCTCGCCTGTGCAAAATGCTCTAAGTACGGTCATGGTTCAAACGATCTGGCCTCATCTTGTCGTTCTGGCGCTGCTTCTTCCGGCCGTTGTGCTTTCGATGCGCGGCATGGAGGAACGCGGTGTTGCGTTCTGGTTGGCATTCGGGCTGGCCGCTCTGGCCTCGACAACATGGGCCGCGGCACTGCTGGCGCCGAACTGGAGTCCCGGCTTTTCCTCCGCGCTCTGGTTCACGGTTGCCGCAAGTATTGTGCTCTTTCTGGTGCTTTGCCTTGTGATGACTGAATTCTGGCGCATCGGGGTTCTGCTTGCTCCCTACCTTGCGCTGTTGGCCTTGATTGCGACCATCTGGAGCCAGTCACCGTCCCGCACCGTGGATGAGGCAGCGTCTCTGGGCTGGTTCGGCCTCCATGTCGCACTTTCGATCACGACCTATGTCTTCCTCACTCTGGCTGCGGTTGCCAGTGCTGCGGTCGTCCTGCAGGAGCGGGCGATCAAGCGACGAGAGCCCACACGACTGACGCGGAACCTTCCTTCTCTGGCTGACAGCGAGCAATTCGAGATCCGGCTTCTGGCGGCAGGCGAGGTCATGCTTGCTGCGGGTATTGCGACAGGTATGGGTGCACAATATGCGATCGACGGCGGGCTGATTGATCTGAACCACAAGAGCATTCTGACCCTGATCGGATTTGTCGTGATCGGCGCTTTGCTTTGGGCAAGGCAGAAATGGGGAACCAGGGGGCGAAAGGCTGCCCGGGCCGTGCTCATCTGCTATCTGCTTCTCAGCCTTGCCTATCCCGGGGTGAAGTTCGTGACCGACGTGCTGATGGGCTGAATGGTTGTCTCGCGCGGTCCGGTCGCGTACAACATGCCTAAATTATAGGCAAGCAGACGAACTGCCTCGAAAATGACCATTACCATCGGATCCATTGCCCTGGACAACCCTGTCCTGCTGGCGCCGCTCTCGGGAATCACGGACATGGCCTTCCGGCGCCTGGCGCGCCGTCTGGGCGCTGGTCTAGTGGTGTCGGAGATGGTGGTCAGCCGCGAACTGCTGGACCGGTCATGTGAGGGTCTGCGCCGGGCGAGCTTTGCTGCCGACGAGGCGCCTTTGGCAATTCAGCTTGCCGGTAACGAAGCCGCAAGCATGGGTGAGGCGGCGCGCATGGTTTGCGACAGCGGTGCCCAGATCATCGACATCAACATGGGCTGTCCGGCCAAGAAGGTCTGTAACGGCTACGCGGGATCTGCGCTCATGAAAGATATGAGCCTGTCATGCGAACTAATTGATTCTGTTGTTAAAAATAGCATAGTACCGGTTACGCTGAAAATGCGAACCGGCTGGGATGAACAGCATCGCAATGCGCCTGAACTGGCGCAGCGTGCCGAAGAACTCGGTATCACCCTGGTGACGGTTCATGGACGCACCCGCAATCAGCTCTACAACGGGGTGGCTGACTGGGGCTTTGTTCGCAACGTCAAGGAACGTGTTTCCATCCCTGTCGTGGTGAATGGCGATATCACCAGCGTTCAGGATGCCCGGAATGCCATGGATCAATCCGGTGCGGATGGTGTGATGGTGGGCCGTGCCAGTCAGGGCAGGCCGTGGCTGGCTGGGCAGATTGCTGCAGGGCTGGAAGGTCGGGACTATGTTGTTCCTGATCACCAAACCTGCCACGCCATCGTGCGCGAACATTTTGACGGCATGTTGCGCCATCACGGCACGGTGCTGGGCGCGCGCAACTTCCGCAAGCACTTTGGCTGGTACACCGAGGCCATGAACCTGGATGCTGAAAAACGCCGGGAACTCAACCGTCTGGACGATCCCGTCGCCATCATTGCCGTCATTGATGCTGCGTTCGATCAGGATACGGAGGCGCTCGCAGCATGAATGTCGTCTCACTAGAGCATCCACGTGACGCGAGTGCACAGCTTGATGCCTGGGGCATGCTCGATGTCTTGTCGGATGCAATTCTGATCGTGGGACAGGGCAATATTCTTCAATGGGCAAACAACGCGGCCGAACAGCTTTTCGGCTTGGGCCGGAGCCAGCTTGTCGGGCGGCGCCTGGATGATCTTCTGGGGGCGAACGCAACGCTTTCGGGCCTGTGTGCTTCCGTCGCGAAGAGCCGCGTTTCTCTGCGGGAGCACGAGTTGGAACTCTTGGGCAGGCCGCCTTTGCGTAGCGGTGTGTATGACGTCCAGATTGCCGCAGATGCCGAGTTGGACGGCACTGTGCTTGTCAGCCTGCGCGAACGAGGCCTCTCCAACCGCCTGGGAGAACTCAACCACCAGCGCGGCGCCGCACGCTCTCTCGCAGGCTTTGCTGCTTCCCTGGCGCACGAGGTCAAGAACCCCCTGTCGGGCATTCGCGGCGCGGCACAGCTTCTCGAAACAGCAGTAAAGGATGATGACAAGGATCTCGCACAGCTGATTGCCAACGAAGTCGATCGCATCTGTGCCTTGCTGGAACGTATGGAAGCGTTTTCCGATCGTCACCCCATGCCGCTTGAGCGGTTGAACATTCATGAGGTTCTCGATCACGTCGCACGTCTGGCACGCACCGGTGTTGCAGCGCATCTGTCGCTAAAGGAGGCCTATGACCCATCGTTGCCGGAACTTGACGGCAATCGGGATGCGTTGATCCAGGTGTTCCTCAATCTGGTCAAGAACGCAGCCGAAGCCTGCGGTGAGGATGGCGAGATCACGCTTGCGACAGCCTATGACGGTAGTGTCCGTCACACGCTTGGCAGCAACCGGGACAAGGTTCTGCTCCCTTTGGCCGTCACGGTCAGCGACAATGGGGCGGGCATCCCGGCCGCCATACGCGACCATCTGTTCGAGCCTTTTGTCAGCGGCAGCGAGACAAGGTCCGGTCTTGGTCTCTCGCTCGTGGCCA
>CALIUG010000270.1 GCA_938048755.1 uncultured Alphaproteobacteria bacterium | reverse complement strand
GCGGCCGTCGCGGCCGGGCACGGTGTCGAATTCGACCTTCTGGCCTTCTTCAAGGCTGGAAAGACCAGCCTTTTCGAGCGCACTGATGTGAACGAACACGTCTTTGTCGCCCTGGTCGGGAGCGATAAAGCCGTAGCCTTTGGTGGCATTGAACCACTTGATAGTACCCGTCTGCATGGGAAAGAGAGTCTCCTTGAGACCATGACGCAGGTGCGCCACGGGTCGGTGATAAAAATCGGATTTGGAAAAAGGGCTGCCGGTGCGAACCCGGCCAGGGCGCATGTGCGCTCTCAGCTGCTCGTAACGACAGACCTGATTGTCCGTCCGATAATTAGAATGTGGGACGGAACCCAGTCAGAATCCAGAAAAATCGAGTCGAATTCAGAGCAGGCGGATCAGTGCGCTTCGTTCCAGTTGTTCCCTGCACCGGTTTCGACAGTCAAAGGAACCGAGAGTTGGGCGGCGCCTTCCATGACGTCCTTCACGCATGCAGCCGTGGCTTCGGCCTCTGAATCGGCTACTTCAAACAGCAGTTCATCGTGAACCTGCAACAGCATTTTCGCGCCAAGGCCGGCGTCTTTCAGCGCCCCGGGCACACGAATCATGGCACGTTTGATGATGTCAGCGGCAGAACCCTGAAGGGGTGCGTTGATCGCGGCACGCTCATAGAAGCCACGTGTCGAGGGATTGCGGTCGTTGATCCCGGGGACATGGCATTTGCGGCCATAGAGCGTGGTGACGTAACCAAGTTCCTTGGCTTCCTTCTTGGTGCGTTCCATGTAGTCACGGATGCCTGGATACCGCTCGAAATAGGCGTCGATATAGGCCTTTGATTCGTCGCGTCCGATACCAAGCTGGCGTGCCAGGCCGAATGCGCTGATGCCATAGATGATGCCGAAGTTGATGGCCTTGGCCTTGCGCCTGGTTTCTGCGTCCATGTCTTCCAGAGGAACCGAGAACACCTGGCTTGCCGTCATCGCGTGAATGTCGAGGCCGTCCATGAACGCCTGTTTCAAGGTGTCGATATCGGCAACATGCGCCAGAAGCCGCAGCTCGATCTGCGAATAGTCCGCAGAGAGGAGGACATGGCCCGGTTCGGCAACAAAGGCATCGCGGATACGACGGCCTTCGGCGGTTCGAATCGGAATGTTCTGCAGGTTGGGGTCGGAGGACGCCAGCCTGCCGGTTGATGCCGCAGCCATGGCAAAGGACGTGTGGACGCGCCCGGTTTCGGGGTTGATCTGCTGCACCAGCGTATCGGTATAGGTGCTCTTGAGTTTGGAGAGCTGGCGCCAGTCCAGGACCTTCTGGGGAAGAGCATGACCCTGCACGGCAAGGCCTTCCAGGATGTCGGCCCCGGTTGCATAGGCACCTGACTTACCCTTCTTGCCGCCTTCCAGACCCAGCTCGTCAAAGAGCACTTCGCCCAGCTGCTTGGGGGATCCGATCTTGAACGGATGACCGGCCAGTTCGTGAATCTCTTTCTCGAGATCCTGCATGCGATGGCCGAATTCACCCGACATGCGTTCCAGTTCGACGCGATCCACCTTTACGCCGACCTGTTCCATTTCAGCGATGACGGGAATCAACGGTCGCTCGATCGACTGGTAGATTCGGGTCACCCGTTCCGGTGACAGCCTGGGCTTGAGTTCATGCCAGAGACGCAGCGTGATGTCGGCGTCCTCGGCGGCATAGTCGCGTGCACGATCCAGCGGGACGTAGTCGAAGGTGATCTGGGACTTGCCACTGCCGGCAACGTCTTTGAAGGGAATGGTCGTGTGGCCCAGGAACAGTTGCGCCAGCGTATCCATCTTCTGGTCGTGCTGGCCGCCCTCAAGGCAATGGGATAGCAGCATGGTGTCATCAACGGGGCTGACCGGCACCCCCACACGTTGCAGAATTACCATGTCGTATTTGATGTTGTGGCCGACCTTGAGAACTGCCGGATCCGCCAGAAGTGGACGCAAGGCTTCCAGAGCCTCGGTCATGGGGATTTGTTTAGGCCCCTCCGAAAAGGCGTCCGGTGCCTTGTGGGCCAACGGGATGTAGCAGCCGTTTCCCGGTGCCGTTGAAAGCGAGATGCCGACAAGTTCTGCGGTCATTTCATCAACACCGGTCGTCTCGGTGTCGACAGCCACAACGCCAATTCTTGTGGCATCTGTGATCCAGCGTTCCAGGTCCGCCATATCCTGGACCAGTTCGTAACCTTCCGATTGCAGCGCGGGTGCGCCGGTCTGGTCGCCTTCCGGAGCGCTAGCCTTCTCACCAAGCCAGGCTTCCACACGGGCCGTGACGGTTCGAAATTCCTGGGATTGCAGGAAACCCAGCAGGGATTCGGCCTCAGGTGGCTGACGCAACAGGGATTCGAGGCCTTGTTCCAGAGGAACATGCTGCTCCAGGGTCACGAGCTTCAGCGACATGCGTGCATCGTCGGCGTGGGCCAGCAATTTCTCGCGCCGTTTTGGCTGTTTGATCTCGCCCGCGCGCTCCAGCAGGGTTTCCAGATCGCCGTACTCATGGATGAGCTGTGCGGCGGTCTTCACGCCGATCCCCGGTACACCTGGAATATTGTCGACCGAGTCGCCGGCCAGGGCCTGGACTTCGACCACCTTGTCGGGCGTCACACCGAATTTCTCGAAGACCTCCGGTTCCCGGATTTCCTTGGTCTTGAGGCCATCGAGCATCATCACGCCCTCGCCGATCAGCTGCATCAGGTCCTTGTCGGATGAGACGATCGTGACCTCTGCACCGGCTTCGCGGGCAAGGCGCGTGTACGTGGCGATGATGTCGTCGGCCTCATAACCCTCCATCTCGACAACGGGCAGGTTGAAGGCATGTGCGGCTTCGCGAATCAGTGGGAACTGCGGCACCAGTTCTTCAGGCGGATCGGGCCTTTGGGCCTTGTACTGATCATAGAGCTCGTTGCGGAAGGTCTTGGAACTGTAGTCGAAGACACAGGCAATGTGATCGGCATCGGTGCCATCGAGCAGCTTGATGATCATGTTGCAGAAGCCCATGACCGCATTGACCGGGGTCCCATCGGACCGGGTCATGGGCGGCAAGGCATGAAAGGCCCGGAAGATGAACCCGGACCCGTCGATCAGATAGACATGTTTTGGTGTTTCGGCCATGGCGTCAGCCTAGAGCAAATTGTGCCGTGGCTGCACCGAAAGTTCTGCCTGAATTCTCAGGCTGCCGAGGTCTCGCCCTTGAAGCCGGTCCAGACGAAGCGACGGTCGCAATAGCCGCAATCGACAGCGCCATGGGCATGGAGATCGTAGTAGACGCGCGGATGTCCCAATGCGCCGCCGCCACCGTCACAATGGACCTTGGCGTCTTGGGTTTCGATGACCTCGGGCGGATCAATGGGCATGGCTTCGTCTCCTGTTGGCGGGATCATACGAATAGCAACGCGGCATGCAACGAACTTTGCAGGCCAGGGTCGTGTTGGCGCTGTTGTCGTCGGACGGCTCGTGTATAAATCGCGCCATGAATCCTGAACTCGCCATCGATATCCGTGGCCTCAAGAAGGTCTACGGCAAGGGACCCAATGCCAAGGAAGCGCTGAAGGGCGTGGATCTGGACGTGCGCCGAGGGTCTTTCTTTGGCCTTTTGGGTCCAAATGGGGCCGGCAAGTCGACCATGATCAATATTCTGGCGGGTCTTGTCGTCAAGACAGCCGGTGAGGCTGAAATCTGGGGTTGGGATATCGCGCGCAATCCGCGCGAGGCCAAGCGGGCCATCGGTGTGGTGCCACAGGAGCTCAACATCGACCCGTTTTTCTCCCCGCGCGAAGCGCTCGAACTGCAGGCCGGTCTTTACGGGGTGCCGAAAAAGGCACGGCGCACCGATGAGATTCTCGAGGCTGTCGGGCTGACCGAGCAGGCGGACAGTTATGCGCGCAGCCTCTCGGGCGGCATGCGCCGCCGGCTTCTGGTCGCCAAGGCAATGGTCCACAATCCCCCGGTGATTGTGCTCGATGAACCCACCGCAGGCGTCGATGTCGAGTTGCGCCGCACGTTCTGGACCTACATTCGCGGCCTCAACGAGCAGGGCGTCACGATCATGCTGACGACCCATTATCTCGAGGAGGCGGAACGATTCTGTGACGAGATTGCCATTATCGATCATGGCGAGCTGGTCGCGCGGGATACGACGGAAGGCCTGAAACGACGCCTTGATCGCAAGACCCTGACCATTCGATTCGATCAGCGCCTGGATGCCATCCCTGAATCTTTCGCAAATCTTGACTGCAGGTTGACCCAGCATGGCCGGCTGCAGGTGCGTTATCGCTCCAGCGAGGCCGATCTCGATTCGGTACTGGCCCAGGTTCACCAGGCCGGATTGACGATTGCCGACCTTTCGACGACCGAAGGCGACCTCGAAGACGTCTTTGTCGCGCTGACCGGCGATACCACGCCGGCTGACGCCGCCGAGTGATGGAACGGTTCCGCACCGCCATCTCGAGCCCGATCGGCGATGTCTGGATGGTGATTGCCGATGGGGCTCTTGAACTACTGGACTTTGCTGACGATGACAGCACGCGTCTCGATGCCTTCATGGCGCGTCACTACCCTGATGGGCTGCCGCCCGAAGGCAGGGACGATACGGGGATTGCTGCCAGCATGGCGGCATACTTTGAAGGGGATCTGACAGCCATCGAAGCGCTTGCCGTGGCGCCCAGGGGAACAGCGTTTCAGCAAGATGTCTGGCAGACTCTGCGCACGATCCCTCACGGAGAGACCATCACCTATCGGGAACTTGCCGCCCGGGCCGGTCGGCCCAGGGCTGTTCGCGCAGCCGGTGCGGCCAATGGTCAGAACCCGGTTTCGATCGTTGTTCCCTGCCATCGCGTGATTGGATCCGATGGGTCGCTCACAGGTTATGGGGGTGGCCTTTTTCGCAAGAAATGGTTGCTTCAGCATGAAGGCGCTTTCCACGCCTAGCGCGATTGGATGGCAGTAGTGCGCACAAGTCTGCCGTTTTTTTTGCTTTTCTCCGACTTCTCCTTTGGTATGGTTTTGCGAGAGCCTGGAGGGGGCTTCCTAAACCTTCTCGGGAATTATCATGATCGAGAATGACGTGGTTGGCGGGCTTGCAAGCCTGGTCAACGCCAAAAAACTGACGATCGAAGCCTATTTGCGCCAATGTGCCTATCTGGGTGTTTCGATTTCTGCTGCACTGGTTGCGATCGGTGTGACGGCGCCAGCGCAAGCTTCAACCGATACGGCCCTCGACACACTGGAACGGATTGTTCCTGCGTCCGCAGCCCTTGAAATCCGGCAGCTTGGTTAAACCGCAACGACGGGTGCGGAAACCGACCTCGCCCAGTGGTACGATTGGGGTGACTGGGTCGACTGGGGTGATTGGGGCGACTGGTATAACTGGGACGACTGGGGCGACTGTGGTGACTGGTGGAACTGATCCCGACCTGGTGATGTCAGGTTTCTGACACCTGAAAATTGTGACGACCATCACGCCCGCGGCGCCGAATGTGCCGCGGGCGTAGGTTTTTCCGGCTCCGGGCGTGAAGAGAACACGTAACGCAAAACAAGTGGGGCTCGCTGGAAACGGCTTGTTCCGGGGGATTGAGGGGAAAATCATGGTTCGACTAACCGCACGAGAGTTTGCGATCCGGTCACGTTTCTATCCGGTTTCACTTTCGATGCAGATTGCGGGTCGTCTTGGGCTCCAAAATGAACCATACTGTTCAATGACTGATAGTCGGAAGTCCGCTATCGGGGGCATTAACGGAATGTGGATGGCGATGCGGAATTTTTCGGATCACGCCGTAGATCAACAACCAACGTCTGGGTCATAAGACTTGGAACCACGGGGATTAAGATGATTGAGAAAAGCATCGTTACAAACCTCTCAGGCCTGGTGAAGGAGAAGAAACTCTCCGTTCCGGCCTATCTGAAGCAGTGCGCCTATCTGGGTATTTCGCTCGGTCTGGCCACGGCCGCCATCGGCCTGGTGGCCAAGGCGGAAGCCTCGACCGGTGACAGCAAGACAGCGACCATGTCCGCACTTGCCAACATTGTCACGGCCCATGAGGCTGGCGATATTGCCAGCATCGTGCACGACAGTGGCGTAACCGGCACCGAAACCGATCTTGCCCAGTGGTACGACTGGGGTGACTGGGTCGATTGGGGTGACTGGGGCGACTGGTACGATTGGGCGGACTGGGGTGACTGGGGTGACTGGGGCGATTGGGGTGACTGGTACGACTGGTATGACTGGGACGATTGGTCAAACTGGGATGACTGGGGCGATTGGGGTGACTGGTACGACTGGGCCGACTGGGGTGACTGGGTCGACTGGGGCGATTGGGGTGACTGGGGCGATTGGTGGAACTGATCGCGCACCCCGCGAACGCCTGACCGGATCTGATCCGGCCTTAGCAAGTAAGACGACTGCCTGATTGGCGGTCGAAGATGAAAAGACGATATGCAGCCGGAACGGTTTGATAACCGTTGAACCGTTCCGGTGCGCATACTCGCACGGAGAAACTATGCCATGATACAAGTTGCATCAGAGCCGCAGGCTGCATCTGCACCAAAGCCCAAGCGGAAGCGTATGCCACCCCACAGTGTGGGTCCGCTGAATCTCCTGGTCCTGCAGCCGACACCGTTCTGCAACCTTGATTGCGCTTACTGTTATCTGCCCGGGCGCACGAAGAAGGACCGCATGCCGCTGGAAACCGCCGAAAAGGCGATTGTGCGGGCCATGGAATCGGGCCTGGTGGCCAAGAAGTTCTCCATCGTCTGGCATGCCGGCGAGCCGCTGGTGATGGAAAAGGACTGGTACCGGGAAGCCGACAAGCTGGTGCAGAAACATTGCAAGGACGTCGAGGTCACCCACAATTTCCAGTCCAATGCGGTTCTGGTGACCGATTCCTGGTGTGACCTGTTCAAGTCCATGAATACCCGCATGGGTGTCAGCATCGATGGGCCACAGCACATTCATGACGCCTATCGCAAGACGCGGTCCGGCAAGGGCACGCACAAGTCGGTCATGAAGGGCATCGAAACGCTGCACAGAAATGACATTCCCTTCCATGTCATCGCCGTGGTGACCAAGGACTTCCTTCAGGACTACGAAACCGCACTCGACTTCTTCGAAGAGGTCGGCATGACCAGTGTCGGCTTCAACGTCGAGGAGTTCGAAGGCAATCACGAAGATACCTCGCTCGACCACAACACCGGCACGCGCCATCTCTTCCGAGAGTTCACGCGCGAGTGCTACAAGCGGCACGCTGCGGGGCGGCTCAACATTCGTGAGGTTCGCGAGTACGAGAAGTTCGTCTCCAATGCCGGCAAGCCGCGTTTGATGAAGACACAGCAGACCGTGCCGTTCCGCATCATCACGGTCGGACATGACGGTGACTTCTCATCGTTTTCGCCCGAACTGCATGCCATGGAGATGAACGGTGAGCCGTTCGTCTTCGGCAACGTGCACGAAAATGCCTATCTCGATGCCTTCGCCAACCCGATGTTCGCGCGCTACATGAACGAGATCATCGAGGGCTACAGCGCGTGCAAGAAATCATGCGCCTTTTTCGATGTCTGTGCCGGCGGCTCGCCGGGCAACAAGCAGTTCGAACTTGGCACGATGGCCGGCACGGAAACGCTGTTCTGCGATTATCGCGTCAAGGAGACCGTGACCATCCTGCGTGACGAAATGGGCCTTGATCCCATTGTCGACGATCATCCGGCCCTGATGCCCCAGGCTTCAGCCGCCGCGGTGGAACTCGGCAAGACACGCTAATCAAATTCGACGACAAGATCCCGGCAGAGCGTCATGCGCCTGCCGGGATTTTTTTTGATTCTAGCGCAACAACGGCCAGGGTGACCGGAAGTAGGTCAGCCCTTCGAACATTACCCCGTCATCGCTCGTCTTGATCAGCGCCGCACCCTCGGCAGGGGTTCCCTTCAGGACCCACCAGTACCACTCGGTCAGAATCCCGTCTTTGTCCTGGACGGTGCGATCGGTCATTTCGAAATCAAAGCTTCCACCCAGCGCTGCCGCTCGGGCGGGCCAGACCGGCATATAGGCCACCAGCATGTCGGCGGTAATCGGCGCGGGGTCCACGGGATCATCGAACCGGAAACCCGGAGCGATTGATGCCATCAGTTTTTCTGGATCCGCGAAATCCCAACCTTCGATGTAACGGGCGCGATGGGCTTCACGTGGAGACATTGCTGCGTCCTTTGTTCCTAGGCTGTCGGGAAAGATCGGCGATCCTGTCCGACCTGTCCATGGTTCAACGGACCTTCGTCCTGCTTGTTCAACGATGCGTTCCGCCGTATGGTCCGCGCCGCTCCGCGGTCCCGTAGCTCAGCTGGATAGAGCGCTGCCCTCCGAAGGCAGAGGTCACAGGTTCGACTCCTGTCGGGACCGCCAGCTTTTCCCCGGATTGACGGTCACCAGGCTGCGCCTGGAAGCGCCGACCCAAGGCAGATTGGAACGAATTGTTGTTTCGGCTCTGCCGCGGTAGTGGCAGGCGTTCCATTCAGCTATGATAGGGCTCGAGCGAAAATTCACAGAGCGGATATCGTGGAACGAAGACTCGCAGCGTTCCTTGCGGCGGACGTCGTCGGCTATTCCAAACTCATGGAACTGGACGAGACGGGGACGCATGCCCGGATGCAGGAATGGGACGAGTCTCTCGTGGTACCTGTTGTCGCCAGACATGGCGGCCGCATCGTCAAACGCATGGGCGATGGTTTCCTTGTCGAGTTTCCCAGTGCGGTGGTTGCCGTAGCCTGTGCCGTCGACTGGCAAGATGCGATGGCACAATGGCGTGAAACCGAGGGGCACGAAAACCCCCTGCGCATTCGCATCGGCCTTCACCTGGGCGACATCATTTCGCGTGCCGACGACATCTTCGGCAACGGAGTGAACATCGCCGCCCGGCTCGAATCGCTCTCGCCGCCCGACGGTATCTGTCTGTCCGAAGATATCTATCGCCACATCACCCAGGTGCCCGGCTGGCGTTACACGAATCTGGGTGCCAAGGATCTCAAGAATATTCAGGCGACCCTGTCGGTCTGGTCCCTGACCAAGGAGACCGGCAGCGAGCGCATGCCGGCCTGGAAGATGCCGCGGCGCACCAGACGTCTGGTCATGAATCTCGCCGTGGCGGTATCTCTGGTGGCATCGTTGGCCAAGGTCGTGGATGTCATCGAGACCAGGAGTGAGCCAGAGATCAGCGTTGTCAAACCGGTTCTGACAACAACCAAAAAGACGGTCTCAGTTGCTGCGACGGATGCCGGCGATGCGCGCGCTCTGGTCATCCTGCCGCTGGAGGTCTTTGGAAAATCCGATGAAGATGAGCTGGATGGTCACGCAGACGGGTTTGTCGAGGACCTGACAACCGACCTGGCGCAAAGCGCCGACTTCACCGTGATTTCGCGACGATCCGCGTTCAAGTTCGAGGACGAAGACTACGAGATCACCCAGATCGCCAAGATCCTTGATGTTGACTACCTGATCGAGGGCAGTTTCAGACTGGTGGGCGACAAGATACGCATCAACATCCAGTTCATTGACGGGATTGACGGGTCCCATGAATGGGCGGTTCGGGAAGACGTCACCGTTCACGATCTCGATGATTTTCGCATCAACATCGAAGATCAGATCGTTCGGTTCATGATCTTCCCCAAGCCTGCAGTCGTCGATGACACGCCCGAAATCGTGGCGCCTGAGAAGCTGGAAGAAGACGTCTGATCCAGCCCGGATCTCACAGGATTCGCAACATCGTCAGATGAGCGCACGCGGCGATACTGCACTTTACCGAATGAAGTTGTGCACGAAGTCGCCGCCCAGCCCGACCTTCTCGAAATGCTCGCGGCACTTCTCGATCAGGGAAAGGTTGTCCTCGACCGAGATGATGTTGTCGTCATCGTCCATGTAGGTCAGTGACCCTCCGACATAAAAGAAAGTGATCATCTCTTCGACATCCTTGTCGACGACCAGCGTGTGCACCTCGCCTGGCGCTTCAAAGAGGTACGATCCCTCCGTCGCCTCCCAGGTGTGTTCCAGGTAGCGCCATCTTCCCTTGACGACATAACCGTGCACCGGTGAGCTGTGTTTGTGTCGGCCCAGGCTGCCGCCACCCAGAACGCGCAACATCTCGCAATGGGCGCCGGTCACCATGTCGAAGAACAACGGCCTGGAGAACACATTGGGTTCAAGCTCGACCCAAAGCCGGGGGTCGTCGGTCGCATAGACCACCATCTCTGGTTTCTGGCCCAGATGGGCAAGGACCGGCGCATCGAAACCAAGAAACTTGTTCGGGTCTACCACTGGCGCATCCATCACGAATTCTCCCTCATGTTTGTGCACCCAGCGATCGGAACACATGGTTCCCGGTCGCTGGAAGCGGGTTGGTCAGGCCTCGTCGGCCAGTTCCTGTTCCAAGCGATCAATGATGGCACGTTTTCCCTCGGCATCCAGCTTGCCGAGTTCTGCGTTCAGCTGGCCTTCGTTGACACGCTGATTCCACCAGTCGACGGCTTCATAACCCAGCAGACCCCAGCGCCCGACAATGCCACGCGCAATCTCGTTGGTCGGCCCCATGATCCAGCCAGCCTTGGAATCGCGCAGAATCCGCTCGATCTCGTTCCGGCGGCTGTAGGCGGCACCGCCAAAGAGATGGAACATGCTGTCGGCGACCTCGCTTGCCACCCGACAGGACTTTTCCTTGAGTTCGATACCCCAGCAGATGAAGGGTGTGCGCACCCTCGCATCAGGATCGGTTTCATAAATCGTCCAATCACCATCGTTCGTGGCCCTGTCGAGTTCCTGGCACAGCGCATACAGCATGAGCCTGGAAGCCTGGGTGTCGGTCAGGCAGCGGCCATAGACGTCGTGGGTGGTGGTGTAATCGGCGACGCTCTGGCCATACTGAGCGTGCCGGCGTCGCGTCGTGAAACGACGGGTTACATCAAGGGCACCCATCGCAATGCCGCTGTAAAGCGCGCCATAAAGGATCATGGCCACAGCGTTGACCGCCTCGTCGTTCGATGCCGCGCCGTCCCCTGGTCCCCCGATCATGCGTTCGTCGGGCAGTTCCGTGTCGATCTCGACCGGGCCTGAAACCGTCGCGCGCATACCCATGACGTCCCACTGGCCGGGATGGGCGGTAATCTCGTCGGCATAGATCAGGAAGTCGGAAATGTCGGAGTAGTCCCACTCGAAGTTCGGGCTGGTGGTCTGGGCAACAACCCATTTGGCATGCCCGCATGACGTGGTGAACGACGCGTTCTTTTTTACGTGCCAGCCCTTGTCGGTTTTCCTGACCGACGAGATCTTGGGATACCAGAAATGGCCGCCGGTCTCAGGATCGGTGAACGAAGCCGAGCCGATCATGACATCCGAATCAAGGCGGCCCAGCAGGTCGAGAATCTCTGCATTGCCCGAGGCGCGGAACAGCAGGGCTGCCAGGCCGGCCATATGCATCATGTAGATGACGCCGGTCGAGGCGCAGCCATACCGGGTGATGGTCTCGGCAATCATCGCCAGACCCACGTGATTCTCGCCCTTTCCGCCCCATTTTTCGGGCACGATGCAGCCCAGAAGCCCCAATTCTGCAAGCGCTTCGATACTCTTCCAGGGATACTCACCGGTCTCGTCGCATCGGATCGCCTCGGGCCGGATCACGTCGTGGCAAACGCCGACCAGCCTTTCCTGCAGATCTTTCTGTCGATCACTCAGGTACCATTGGGGATCGAATTCATACCCCAGGCCAAAATAGGGTTCCTTGCCCCACATCTTCTGGTGATTCATTCTGGCCTCTGGTCAGGTCTGTTGTGTTGATCTTGCACGCAATAGCGATGAGCCTGCAATTGAGGGTAGGTTCTGGCGTGCATAAAGCAAGGAAAGAGGGGCTCAGACATGAACGGTTATGAAAAACTGATGGCGCGAATCCAGGCCGGTGAGCGCATCGTCATCGATGGCGCCACCGGAACCGAAGTGGATCGCCGGGGCGTACCGAAAATCGAGAATGCCTGGAATGGCGGTGGAACGCTCAGCCACCCCGAAATCGTGCGCGAGATCCACCAGGATTACATTCGCCATGGTGCGGAGATCGTCATTTCGAACACCTTCCCGACCCACCGTCATTGCCTGCGCGATGCCGGCGTCGAAGATCAGTTTGAAGAATTCAATCGCCGCGCCGTGGAACTCTGCATCGAGGCGCGCACGCTGATGAACAAACCCGACGTGCTGGTCGCCGGCGGAATGTCTTACTGGTCTTTCATCGACCGACATCCTCCGCTGGAAGACCTGCTGAAAGACGCGACCGAGCAGGCCGCCATCATGGCCGACGCGGGCGCGGATCTTCTGATGCTCGAAATGATGGTCGATATCGACCGCATGCTGGTCCTGCTGGAAGCTGCGCAGGCGACCGGGCTGCCGGTCTGGGTCGGATTTTCCATGAAGGCGGCGGATGATGGCACCATGTGCCTCTACAGCGATGAACCGCTCAAGGACGCCCTGGCGGCTCTGGAAGGCAAGGGGGTTCCGCTGGTGAACGTGATGCACACCGAAGTGCGCGACGTGAATGCCTGCCTTGATGTCGTGGACCAGAACTGGAACGGTCTGGTTGGCGTTTATGCCCATACTGGCGACATGGTCGACGGCAACTGGGTCTTCGACGGGATCATCACGCCGGAAGACTATGCCGTCGCTGCACGCGGTTGGCTGGATCGCGGCATCAATGTCGTGGGTGGTTGCTGTGGCATCTGGCCGGAACATATCGGCGAGGTCAGAAAGGTTGCCTGATCCATCTTGTCAGAAATTTTTGAGTTCTTGCCATTGGCGTGGCGGCGGTGTTCCGCGCTAGCATCCCGCCAGAAAAGGGGAGCATATCCATGGAATACCGCGACGAGGTCTATTTTGAGGCGCAGCCCGACCGGGAGCAGCCATTCACGGATGAGGAGTTCGCCAACCGGTTGACCCGCATCCGCAAGGCCATGGCCGAAGCCGGGATCGACTGCCTGTTCCTGTCTTCGCCCGAGAGCATGTACTACGTCGCCGGTTATGTGTGCATGTGGTACCACACTGAAAGCCCGATCGAATGGTCAGCAACCAACGGCATTGCCGTTCATGTGGACCACGACCGCTTCATCCATTTCGAGACCGAACGCGAAGCGGTGCTGACGCGAACGTTTTCCTGTTCGAAAGACACGCGTTACTTCCCCAAGACAAGCTACCGCGACGGCATCGGCTTTGTTGCCGATGAACTCAAGGCCGAGGGCTGGCTGAAGGGGAATCTTGGTCTCGAGATGCACGCCATGCGACCCAACCGGGCCGTCTCCGACCGCTTCCAGGCAGCCTTTGAAGCGGCCGGCGCAACTGTGATCGACGGAAGCATGATTCTGCGCGAAGTCCGCTGGGTGAAGTCGCCAGCCGAGATGGAATGCCTCAAGGAGAGTGCACGCATCGCCACGGTTGGTCTGAAACGTGCCGCCGAAGTCCTGCGGCCCGGCGTCACCGAGCTTGAAGTCCAGGGAGAAGTGACCTGCGCCATGGCCCGTGAAGGCGGTGAGATGCAGGCGCAGTTGATGCCTGTCCTGTCGGGCAAGAAATCACTTGCGACCCATGCCATGGCGACACGACGCAAGATGCAGGCTGGTGAAACCGTGGCTATTGACGTCTGCGGTGTCTTCAAGCGTTACCACATCAATGCCGCGCGCACCTTCAGCCTGGGTGAGCCCGCCGCTGATGTGAAGGATGTCACGGACCGTGCGTCAGCCGTCATGGATATCGTGCGCGATTGCTTGCGGCCCAACCTTCCCATTCGTGAGTTGAACGAGAAGGTGAAGGCGCACTATGACAAGGAAGATCTGTGGACCAGCCGTGGCTGGATCGGCGGATACGAAATGGGCATTTCATTCCCGTCAGATTGGGTCGGGAACTTTGTCTATGATCCCTTGTCCGAGAAGAACGCTGATCGGGTCTTTGAACCCGGAACAGCCGTGAATCATGAGATTCAGGTGTTCATGCCGCGGCATGTCGGCCAGTTCTTCATGATCGAATCCTTGCTGTTCGAAGAAGACAAAGCCAGTTTTGCAACGCCTGATGTGTCGTATGCGCTGAACGTCCTGGAATAGAAACCCAGGGCGTTGTCTCAGGTGACTGGTCTTAGCGGCCACGCACCCAGAAAGCGACGCCGACCAACAAGGCAATGCCGAAACCCACGCCGACGATGATGGGGTCAACACCGCCGAAAAGGCTGCTGATGTTGCGCATGGCCCGCGCGGCGCTGCCGGCCAGGCTGCCACCGTCGCGTTCGTTGCCGAACAGCAGCATGGCAATCACGGCGCTGCCCATGATCAGGGTGGCGATGGCGAAGGTCTTGCGGATTTGCTTGAACATGGGGTTGTTCCAGGCGGTGAGCTCGATTGCTGCGGTCTGCGCCATTGTCTCTTTCCCTTCGGTGACCCCGCTGCCTCCTCCTGGAGGCCGGTGGTTTTGCGTCCCGACGTCGCCGCCGGTTTGCCGTTTCGGGGATCCGTGTCCCGTTGCGTGTAAGATCAGGGCGAATCATAGCAATTCCAGTGACGGAAGACACAGTTTTTGGATGCAGCGCCCCCGATCAGGCGTGTTCGGTGATCGTGATCACCAGACAGTGACCATAACGCCATGATCGCGTTAAGGTCAGGCCAACAAGGGAGGTCTTGATGGCAACGTGGATTCGTGGCGGACAGGTCTATGACGTGCATGGCGGTGAGTATCGAAGTGCCGATATTCAGATCGAGAATGACCGCATCGTCTCGCGAGGATCTGCCGGTTCGCCGGCGGGCGACGATACCGTTGTGGATGTTGCCGGCGCTTACCTCTTTCCAGGCTTCATCGATTGTCACGTTCACTTGTGCATGCCCACCGAAGACGGCAATCCCGACAACCCTTGGATGGGCAAACTCCCGGGCGAAACCGCGATCTATGCCGCACAGGCCGCTGAACGCACGCTGATGGGGGGCGTGACCACGGCGCGCGATGTGGGTGGCTGGGATTACAACGAGATTGCCGTTCGCAACCTGATCAACCGCGGCAAGCTGAAAGGGCCGCGACTGTTCTGTGCCGGCAAGCTGCTTTCCATCACGACCTCGACCACGGCCTACTATCCCGGCATGTACGACACCACCAATGGCGTCGATGAAGTGCGTGCCATGGCCCGCAAGCAGCTTGCCATGGGTGCCGACCTCATCAAGATCATGGGCACCGGCGCACTCACCAGCACGGAGTACGAGGATGCGCGCGCCATCCAGTTCCAGCTGGATGAGGTCAAGGCCGCGGTCGCGATTGCCGAAGAAAACTACAAACACTGCGCCGCCCACGCCCATGCCTGCGAGGGCATTCGCAATGCTGCCCTGGGTGGCTGCCGAAGCGTGGAACACGGTAGCTTCGGCGATGAAGATACCTATGCCCTGATGGCCGAGAAGGGCACCTTTCTGGTGCCGACGGTGTGCGTGCATTCGGCACTGACGGCCGATCAGACCGCCTTCGACAACCTTCTGCCGCATATTCGTCAGCGATACATCGAGTGTGAGGACATTCACCTCAAAAACACCAAGTTGGCCCAGGACGTCGGCGTGTCGATTGCCATGGGCACCGATGCCGGGACGCCGGGTAACCATCATGGTGACAACATGCAGGAGATCGAGCGCATGGTGACGGGTGCCGGACTGACGCCGCGTCAGGCCATCGAATCGGCGACCATGGGCGGTGCGCGCCTGTTGCGCAGGGAGGATGACCTGGGTTCGCTCGATGCCGGCAAGTTCGGGGATGTCGTCGGCTTCGCGGCTGATCCGTTGGCCGATATCCATGCCATTCGTGATGTCGCACTGGTCATCAAGGGCGGCGAGTCTATGCGCAACGACCTGAACGGATGAGGCAGTGATGGCAGCACGACTGACCGAACAACAGGTTGCGCAGTATCACGAGGACGGTCTGGTCATCCCCGACTGGCGCCTGCCCGATGACGTTCTGGCACGCCTGCGCGACAACTATGACCGCCTTCTGGAGGCCAATCGCGGGGTAGAGGGCGCCAGCGAAGACTTCATGGTTGGCGCGCATGTCGCCAACAGGAACGCCATGGGCGTGCGTGGTGTGCCTGACCTGCTGGAAGTCATTCGCCTGCCGGAGATCCTCGACATGGTCGAACAGGTGGCGGGCCCTGATCTGATTCTCTGGGGCACGACAGTCTTTGGCAAACCGGCGGGGATCGGCAAGGCAACGCCCTGGCATCAGGATGGCGACTATTATCCCATCGAGCCGCTCGAGACGACGACCGTATGGGTTTCCCTGGATCACGCACGTCCGGAAAACGGCTGCATGCGTTACATCGCGGGTTCACACAAGGAACGGCGGCTGTTTCCGCATCACTGGAACGAACGCCCAGACTTTACGCTCTATCAGGAGATTGATGCGGAGTTCGCGCCGCAGGACCGCGCCCGTGACATCGTCCTGGAGCCTGGTCAGATTTCCATTCATGACGTCTATCTCGTGCACGGATCTGAAGCCAACCGGTCAAGCGAACGCCGTGCCGGGCTGGTGTTCCGCATCATGCCTGGCACCAGCCACTACAATCACGCCAAGGGCGGTGCCAGCGAAAATCCCAGTCATGACTATTCACGCCGACCCTTGTTCCTGCTGCGTGGACAGGACAGGACAGGGAAGAACGACTTCGAGGTCGGGCACTGACCGGCAATGGGGTGGTGGCCTTGCATTCGCCTGACCGGATCATTTCAGCCTTCCGTGTTGCTCTGTGTAGGTGTGATGGCCTTGACCGTCGTTGCAGCATCATCGACGTCAGGTGACGAGACGCCAGTTGCGTTCTTCGATGGTTTCGAAACGGGTGACCTGGGGCAGTGGTGGACAGGTCAACTGCATGAAGGCGAGTACTGGTTGGAGGAGGATGTTGTGCGCCGGGGCGAAGGTGCGCTGGCGATCAGCATGGATTCTCTAAACCGGGCCTGCGGTGCAAACTGCCAGCGCAATGAGATTCGAATCGCTGATCAGATGCGTCTGCCGTTTGGTACCGATGCCTGGTACGGCTTCAGTTTCCGCGTCGAAAGCCAAGGCGAGCCGATTGACAGTGTTCGATGGGTGATGGGCCAGTGGAAACAGGATAACGGTCGCAGTCCGTTTCTGGCGCAACGTTATGACAACCACGTTTTTCACATTGCCGTTCAGGATGGGGGCTGTCGGCTGACAATTGCGTCAGCCAGTGGGAATCCCGATGGCATGGCCTGGATGGACGAAGCCGGACCGGCGAGGCCTCCCGAAGCCATCGAAGTTGGTGCTGGGACGCCTTGCGCAAGCGATGTCATGCTGGAATGGGGACCCGATCCTCTTCTGCCTGATCCCGGTGAGGCCTGGGTGGACATGATCTACCATGTTGTCGGCGGGCGCGACGGAACCGGATTGATCGAAGTCTGGGCCAATGGCCGCTTCATTGTGCGGGCGACAGGCTCGATCGGCTATGACGATGCCGGTGGACCGGATCAGTACTTCAAGTTCGGCATCTACCGGAACGTGCTTCCCGACTCAGCCGTTGCCTACCTGGATAATTTCCGGCGCGGTGGAAGTTATGAGGCGGTCGATCCGTCACAATAGGATGGCAGAATCAAGAAAGGCTCTGCTGAACCAACAGCAGAGCCTTTGATGAAGTCTGGTGGAGCCGGACGGAATCGAACCGACGACCTCTTGAATGCCATTCAAGCGCTCTCCCAACTGAGCTACGGCCCCGAAATTGTCTTGCGCACGATCTTGGGTATTCGCGCGGGCGGGAAACTAGGCTTCGATGTGGCCGGACGCAAGAGGGATGTTGCATCCGCGTCGCGAACCAGGGTCAGCCCTCAACTGTCGTCGTCGTCATCACCGCTGGGCTTCTTCACGCCGACATCCTCGAGGTCATCGTCATCCTCGTCGTCATCGGGCAGCAGATCAGCGGCATCATCATCATCGTCTTCGATGTCTTCGACATCATCGACAACGATATCGTCGTCATCAACGTCGTCCTTGGGCTTGGCGACCAAAGGCTTCTTCTTGGCGGCAGGCGCTGCAGGGGCCGCGCGGGATTTGCGTTTGGTCTCCAGCTCGACCACCGCGCCACAAGCCGGGCAGGTCGGCGGCGTCTTTTTCATGTCGTAAAACTTGGCACCACACCCTTCACAAAGATGCTTGTCGCCCAGATCGGCCTTTGGCAACGCTTGATCCTCCGGTGGAGATCTCTTGATGAACAGTTGGGCCGCGCGAATATCGTTTCGCCAGCCGTCTGTCAAAAGGAAAACCGCGCGATTGTGATCTGTTACGGGAAGAAATTTGCCACCATGCAAGAAGAGTGTGCGTGGTCCTGCGTTTCCCGCTTCGTCCCCCGGCTTCGGCCATGATAGAAACCGCTTCATGAACACAACGGACCTATCTGCAATCCGCGCGCATGCCGCCTCTCTGACCGCCACGCCCGTGGATCGGTTGCAGGGCAGGATTCATGTACCGGGCGACAAATCCATCTCCCACCGGGCGCTCATTCTGGGCGCTCTGACCGTGGGCGAAACGGTCGTGCATGGCCTGCTTGAGGGCGAAGACGTACTGGCGACGGCAGATGCCATGCGGGCACTGGGCGCTGAACTTCAGAGAAGCCCGGATGGAACCTGGAATATTCATGGTTGCGGCGTCGGCGGTCTGGCGGAACCTGCCGGGGTTCTCGATATGGGCAACGCGGGTACCGGCGTTCGTCTTCTCATGGGTGTTGCAGCGGGATATCCGTTCACGACGTTCCTGACCGGGGATGCCTCGTTGTGCCGCAGGCCCATGGGTAGGGTCAGCAAACCTCTTGAAAGCATGGGCGCGCGTTTCCTGACGCGCAGCGAAAACCGGCTGCCACTTGCGGTGACCGGTGGCTCGCCGCTTCTTCCCATGGTTTACGAACTTCCTGTGCCCTCGGCACAGGTCAAGTCGGCGATTCTTCTGGCAGGCCTGCATGCGCCTGGCATGACGACCGTGATCGAGACGGTGCCCACGCGGGATCATACCGAACGCATGTTGCGTGGTTTCGGCGCCGTAGTTTCGGTCGAGCTGGACGATGCCGGGCGGACGGTCATTTCATTGGTCGGCCATCAGGAACTGCGGCCAACGACCATTCATGTCCCTGGTGACCCTTCATCTGCAGCGTTCCCGGTTGTCGCTGCTGCCTGCCTTCCGGGGTCGCGTGTGTGTGTCGAGGGTCTGGGCATCAATCCCATGCGCATTGGCCTGTTCGACACCCTGCGCGAGATGGGGGCCGCGATCCGGTTCGAGAACGAGCGCGAGGAAGGTGGGGAACCGGTGGCCGATGTCCTTGTCGAGGGCAGTGCACTCAAGGGTGTCGAGGTGCCGCCCGAGCGTGCGCCCTCGATGATCGATGAGTACCCGGTCCTGGCCGTCGCGGCGGCATGTGCGACGGGTCAAACCGTCATGCGCGGCCTGGCCGAATTGCGAGTCAAGGAGAGTGACCGCCTTGCTGCCGTCGCGAAAGGGCTGACCGATAACGGTGTGTCGGTCGAAGAACTTGAAGACGGTCTCATTGTCACGGGCAGCGGAGACCGACCGGCTGGTGGTGGCCTGGTCGCAAGCCAGCTTGATCACCGGATCGCCATGGCATTTCTGGTCTTGGGCCTGGTTTCCAGGAATGGTGTCAGCATCGATGACGACGCACCCATCGCGACCAGCTTTCCGGGCTTTGTCGACCTGATGACGGGTCTGGGTGCCGGATTTCGATCATGAGCAAGGCTCTTGTGGTTGCGATTGATGGTCCGGTCGCCGCGGGAAAGGGAACGCTGGCCCGGCGTCTGGCGGCGCATCTGGGGTTGCGCCATCTCGATAGCGGCATGATCTACAGGGCAACTGCGGCAAGGCTTCTGTCTTCCGGGGGCAATCCCGAGGACGGCGTGGCAGCAGAGAAAGCCGCATTGGCCCTGACGGCTGAAGATCTTGCACGACCCAACTTGCGGGATCAGGAAATCGGCGGTGCAGCATCGCGGATTGCGGCGCTGCAGCCCGTACGGGATGCTCTGCTGGCGTTTCAGCGCGCCTTTGCGGCTGAGGAGCCCGGCGCAGTGATCGATGGCCGCGATATCGGAACGGTCGTTTGCCCTGATGCCGATGTGAAGCTCTATGTCACGGCAGGTCTGGAGGAGCGCGCGACTCGTCGGTTCGAAGAACTCGTTTCGCGCGGGGAAACAGCGAATCTGGATGACATCACCAACGAAATTGCCGAACGGGACCGACGCGACATGGAACGCGCAGTTGCGCCCCTTCGACAGGCAGACGATGCGGTGCTAGTCGATACCTCTGAACTTGATGCCGATGCAGCCTTTGAGAAGGCCGTTGAAATCGTTGTTAAGCAGTTGAACGCCAGGGCCAAGACCTCTATATAGTCGCGCGCTCAGCCGAAAGGCTGGCGTTTGGCCAGAAAGGCCAGTCCTGTGTCTGTCTCACGCTGATCGGCGTGAAATCCCAACGGGCACGGGGAGGAAGCGAAAAACGCTTCCCAAGGAATCCAGGAGACAACATGACCGACACAAGCGTGGCGCAGGATGCATCTGCGTCCGAAGAGAATTTTGAAGACCTTTTCAACGAGTTTATTGGCCGCGTCGATATCATCGAAGGCGCAGTCGTCAACGGCACCGTCGTGTCCGTTCAGGGCGATGCGATCCTGATTGATGTCGGCCTCAAGGCCGAGGGTCGCGTGGCCCTGCGTGAGTTTGTTCCTCCGGGTGGCAAGGCAAGCGTGGGTGTTGGCGACGTGGTCGAGGTTTTTGTCGAGCGGTTGGAAAACCGCAATGGCGAGATCGTCCTGTCGCGCGAGAAGGCACAGCGTGAAGAGGTCTGGAACCAGCTTGAGAAGGCGTTCGAGACGAACGACCGGGTCAAGGGTTATATCGTTCAGCGTGTGAAGGGCGGTTTCACCGTCAACATGAATGGCGCACTGGCCTTCCTGCCGGGCAGCCAGGTGGATATCCGCCCCGTGCGCGATGTCACACCGCTGATGGGCGATGAGCACGAATTCCGCATCCTGAAAATGGATCGCCGCCGCGGCAACATCGTGGTTTCGCGCCGTTCCGTGCTGGAAGACGAGCGTGCGGATCAGCGCGCCGACCTGATTGCCGGCCTGACCGAAGGCCAGGTGCTCGACGGTGTCGTCAAGAACATCACCGATTACGGTGCGTTCGTGGATCTGGGCGGCCTCGACGGTCTGCTCCATGTCACGGACATTTCCTGGCGTCGCATCAACCATCCCACCGAGGCGCTCAGCATCGGCCAGACGGTTCGTGTGCAGGTCATCCGCTTCAACCCGGAAACCCAGCGCATCAGCCTTGGCATGAAGCAGCTGGAAGCCGATCCCTGGGAAGGCGTCGCCGCCAAGTATCCCATGGGCGCACGCTTCAAGGGCCGCGTCACCAACATCACCGACTACGGCGCCTTTGTGGAGCTGGAGCCGGGGATCGAGGGTCTCGTCCACGTGTCCGAGATGAGCTGGACGCGCAAGAACGTACATCCCGGCAAGATCGTCTCGACCAGCCAGGAAGTGGATGTCGAAGTCCTCGATGTCGACGCCGACAAGCGCCGCATCAGTCTGGGCATCAAGCAGACCCAGGAAAATCCCTGGGACATCTTCATCGGTCAGCATCCTGCCGACAGTCAGGTCGAAGGCGAGATCAAGAACATCACCGAATTCGGTCTGTTCATCGATCTCGGCAACGATCTCGACGGCATGGTCCACATGTCGGACCTCAGCTGGGACAAGACCGGCGAAGAAGCCATCCTGGACTACAAGAAGGGCGATCAGGTCAAGGCAAAGGTGCTCGATGTCGATATCGAGAAAGAGCGCATCAGCCTGGGCGTGAAGCAGCTCGAGGCCGATCCGCTTGCCGGCGCCATGGACGGCGTGCAGCGTGGTTCGGTGGTGACCTGTCAGGTGACCAAGATCATGGACAACGGTATCGAAGTCCTGGTCGATGACACCCTGCCTGGTTTCATCCGCAAGGCCGAGCTTGCCCGTGAGCGTGGTGACCAGCGTCCCGACCGGTTTGCCGAAGGCGACCGCCTGGATGCCAAGGTGACCGCGATCGACAAGGGTACCCGTCGTCTCTCCCTCTCCATCAAGTCGCTTGAGATCGAGGAAGAGAAGAAGGCGATGAAGACATACGGTTCTGCCGACAGCGGTGCCACTCTGGGCGATATCCTGGGTGCGGCGATGGCGGCCAAGGGAACCGATGAAGACGACGATGCAGGTGAGGAGCCTGAGGCCGAAGTCGAGGAGGTTGCCGAAGAGGCTGCCCCCGAGGCTGAAGCAGCAGAGGAGACAGCTGCTGAGGAAGACGAAAAGAAGTCTTAAGAAAAGACTTGGCTGACAAAGGAGGCGGTGCTGATGACCCATGACGCGGAAACCCTGGTTGAGCGTCAGAAGTTGCGGCGCCGCCTTCTTTTTTGGCGCATTCTCTTTGTCGTGGCCCTCATTGTTGTGGGCATCCTCGCTTTCGGCCGGGTTCAGGGGGAGGCATCAGGTGCCTATGTTGCTCTGCTTGATGTCAACGGCGTGATTGAGTCGGACCGTGTTCGCGACGAGGCGATCGAAGATGTGGCACAGGACGGCAATGCCAAGGCGCTGATCCTGCGTATCAACAGTCCCGGCGGCACATTTGTCGGTGGTGAGGCGCTCTTCATTGCGCTGCAACGGGTTGCCGAAGAGAAGCCTGTTGTTGTTGTGATGGACGATGTTGCCGCATCTGCCGGCTACATGATTGCCATGGCTGGCGAACACATCATTGCGCGCCGCGGCACCATTACCGGCTCGATCGGCGTTATCTTCCCGACCACAGATGTCGTTGATTTCTTCGACAACCTCGGCATCACGTTCGAGAACATCAAGAGCGACCCCCTCAAGGCCAATCCGTCGCCCTTCGAGCGTACCTTGCCGGAGGCCAGAGAGTGGGCCCAGATCGTTGTGGACGACATGCAGAAGGTGTTTGTCGGTATCGTCGATGACGGACGCCCGGACCTTGATCGCGCGGCAATCGAACTTCTCGCAGACGGCAGAATCTACACCGGCACACAGGCACTGGAAAACGGCCTGATTGATGAATTGGGTGGTGAACGCGAAGCACGTGCCTGGTTGCTGGCGCAACACGAGATCTGTGAGGGTCTACCGGTTCGCAATGTCGAGGTGGAAGAAGAGCTTCCATGGTACCTGGAAATGGTGCGTGAGACCGGAAAAAGCGTTCTACCAGAACCACTTACCCTTGACGGCCTTCTGGCGCTCTGGCAACCTGAATTCAACTAGGGCGCTAGTTCCGGGTCATTTGATCCGATGACGGTGCCTTTACCGGGATTGCCGATATGACAAAGTCGGAACTGATTGCCCGCTTGTCGGAGCGTTATCCGCATCTCTATCAGCGCGATGTCGAACGTATCGTCAATACGGTATTCGATGAGATCACGGCTGCACTGGCTGATGGTGATCGTGTTGAACTGCGCGGATTTGGCTCGTTCTCGGTACGTCGCCGCAATGCGCGCGTCGGCCGCAATCCTCGCACCGGTGCCACGGTCAACGTGGAAGAGAAGTTCCTGCCGTTCTTCAAGACCGGCAAGGAGCTGCGTGAACGGCTCAATGCTGATGACGAGGAGGGCTGACACGGCCCATGCGCAAACCCGTCAAACTCGTGATCGGCTTTCTGGCACTTCTTGTCGCCCTGATCATCATCGCGTTTGTTCTGGTGAACAGGGAAGCGGTGCAGATTTCGTTCTCACCGTTGCCTTGGGAAACCAATCCGCACCCGCTCTGGCTGGTGATTCTGGTGTTCTTTGCCTTGGGTGCCATCCTGGGGGGATTGTTTGTCTGGGCCAGCGCACACAAGAGCCGCACGATCTCAAGGCAGCGCAAACGGCGCATCAAGGAGCTTGAGAAGGAGCTTGCCGCAAGCCAGGACCGGATCGGTGCGCTCGAAAGTAAGGCACGCAAGCAGCTTGCCGCCCAACGCTCCGTTGCCATGGTCGAAGACCAGAGTGCTGCCTGAAGATTTCCAGACCGAAGATCGGGAGAGTTCGTGATGCGCATGGTGTCTGCTGAGGACGTCCATCGTCTGCTCGACTATCCCTCGCTGGTCGAAGGGCTGAAGCAGTTTCATCTTCAGGATCTGGACGCAGCAGAAGAATTGCTTCTGGCACAGCCGGCATCGACGGGAAGCGAGAATGTCTTCCTGGCTTTGCCGGCTTGGCAGCGCGACCAGGCCATTGGTGTCAAATTGATCACGGTGTTTCCCGACAACGAAAGCACGGGAACCGGCTTGCCTTCCGTTCACGGCATCTATGCACTCTTTGATGGTCGCAATGGCGCACCTCAGGCGATTGTCGATGGCATTGCGCTTACGCTGCGCAAGACAGCCGGGGATTCGGCAACCGGCGCCAGTTTCCTTGCCCGTGATGACGCCCGGACCATGGTCATGGTGGGAGCAGGGGCCATGGCACCCCATCTCATCATGGCACATACGAAAATCAGGCCCTCAATCAGCAACGTCATGATCTGGAACCGAAACGTGGAGCGGGCCCGCAGGCTCGCCGACGACCTCAAACTTGATGGATTGACGATTTCTGCTGTCGAGGACCTGGAAGCCGCGGTGCGTGAGGCTGACGTGATTTCCTGCGCGACGATGGCAACGGAACCCCTCATCAAGGGCGCATGGCTGAAACCCGGTGCGCATCTTGATCTGGTGGGCGGTTATCAGACCCATATGCGTGAATCGGATGATGACTGCATCAGGGTGGCCCGGGTTTACGTTGATTCGCGCATGTTCACGCTTGGCAATGTCGGGGATATCTCGCAACCCATGGATGCCGGGATCCTGGCCGAGGACGATATCGTGGGCGACCTTTATGACCTTTCGCGGGGCACATGTCCGGGCCGCCACAGCGCTGAGGAGATCACGTTCTACAAGAACGCTGGCGGGGGTCACCTTGATCTGGGAACGGCCAGATTCCTTCTGGAGCGGCTCGACGCCTCCTGAGGACGAACTTCTGCTGACGCAGGGTCCTGCCATCTGTTATAAGCCCGCCGCAGACAGAAAACGGATCGAATCATGGATCGCAGCCAGGCAGCGGCGCGCTTGTTGTGCGCGGTCGATACGACGGACCTGACAGGGGCAAAGGCGCTGGCCCAGCAGCTGGATGGCCATGTTGGCGGACTCAAGCTGGGTCTGGAGTTCTTTTGCGCACACGGACCCAGCGGTGTGCAGGCCGTTGTGGGCGCGAAACATGGTCTGTTCCTCGATCTGAAACTCCACGATATTCCCAATACCGTCGCTGGCGGCCTTCACGGGGCCGCACAGATGAAGCCGTTTCTGACCACCATTCATGCTTCCGGCGGTGCCGCGATGATGCGCGCGGCCATGGATGCGGTGACACCCCTCGGAAAAGACCGCCCCAAGGTGGTCGCAGTGACCATGTTGACCAGCATGGACGACGCGGATCTTCAATCCGTCGGCATGCAGACGCCGGTCGGTGATCAGGTCCTGCGGCTTGCCGAACTTGCGCAGAACAGCGGCGTCGATGGCGTCGTGTGTTCCGCCCATGAGGCCAAGCGCCTGCGCAAACAGTGTGGCGATGACTTCCTGCTGGTGGTGCCTGGTGTCCGTCCGTCCTGGGCATCCACCGACGATCAGAAACGCATCATGACACCCGGTGAGGCGATTGCGGCCGGCGCCAGTTACCTTGTCGTCGGCAGGCCGATTACCCGTGCTGATGATCCCGCTGATGCGGCCGACCGTATTGTCGAAGACATGGCGGGATGACATGAAGGTTGAATCCAAGATCTGTGGCCTGAGCACCCATGAGGGACTGGATGCCGCACTTCGGTACGGCGCGACCATGGTCGGCTTCAATTTCTTCGCCAACAGCCCGCGATTTGTTACCTGGGATCAGGCTACGTCGCTGAGCGCCAGGGTATCTCCTGGTGTCGAGCGTTTCGGCGTCATGGTCGACCCGGATGACGATTTTCTGGGTCAGGCCATTTCGGCTGGCAATCTCTCGGTTGTGCAGTTGCACGGTTCCGAAGACGCGCAGCGTGTCGCCAATGTGCGTGACCGGTTCGGTGTGAAGGTCATGAAGGTGATTCGCATTTCCGAGCCTTCCGATCTTGAACAGGTTTCAGCGTTTGAACCGGTCGCCGACCTGCTGATGTTCGATGCGAAACCACCCAAGGGGGCAACGCGCCCAGGGGGCAATGCCGTGGCGTTCGATTGGCGCATCCTGGCAGGCAAGAGCTGGAAACGGCCCTGGTTGCTGTCAGGTGGCCTGGATGCGAAAAACGTACGTCAGGCGGTCGAGATGACCGGAGCCAGATTTGTCGATGTCGCGTCTGGCGTCGAAAACGCGACAGGAGCGAAGGATCCATCCCTGATTCGGGAGTTTCTGGAAGAGGTCGGACGCATCTGACCTGCCTCCAAACACGTAACAGCAGAGATTGCGGACCAAGGCTGAAAAGGGCATGGTCCGGCCTCAAATTTTGAAACGGACAGGGAATGGAATCGGTCAACACCTATCGCGCTGGTCCTGATGAAGAGGGCCACTTTGGCATGTTCGGCGGACGTTACGTCGCCGAAACCTTGATGCCGATCATTCTGGACCTGGAACAGGCCTGGAAAGACGCCAAGAATGACCCTTCTTTCCAGGCCGAAATCGATCATTGGGCGAAGCACTATATCGGTCGCCCCAGCCCGCTCTACTACGCCGAACGGATGACCGAGCATCTGGGCGGCGCAAAGGTCTACTTCAAGCGTGATGAGCTGAATCACACCGGTGCGCACAAGATCAACAACACTGTCGGCCAGATCCTTCTGGCCAAGCGCATGGGCAAGAAGCGCATCATCGCGGAAACCGGTGCCGGCCAGCATGGCGTTGCGACCGCGACGGTCTGCGCCAAAGTTGGTCTGCCATGCATCATCTACATGGGCGCCAAGGATATCGAGCGACAGGCGCCAAATGTCTTCCGCATGAAGCTTCTGGGTGCCGAGGTGGTGCCGGTGACGTCCGGCTCCCACACCCTCAAGGACGCCATGAACGAGGCGCTGCGTGATTGGGTGACCAACGTCGAATCGACCTTCTACATCATCGGCACCGTGGGTGGTCCGCACCCCTATCCGGAACTGGTACGTGTGTTCCAGTCTGTGATTGGTCGTGAGGCCAAGGAACAGATGCTGGAAGCCGAAGGGCGCCTTCCCGACACACTGGTGGCCTGCATTGGTGGCGGGTCGAACGCGATGGGCCTGTTCCATCCGTTCCTGGACGACAAGGACGTCAACATCTATGGCGTCGAGGCTGCGGGTTTTGGCGTTGATACCGACAAACACGCCGCCTCGATTGCTGGCGGCCGTCCGGGTGTTCTGCACGGGATGCGGACCTATCTGCTCCAGGACGATGACGGTCAGATCATCGAACCACATTCGATCTCCGCAGGCCTCGATTATCCCGGCATCGGCCCGGAACACGCCTGGCTGGCCGATGTCGGTCGCGTGAACTACGTCGCTGCCACCGATGATGAGGCACTTGAGGCCTTTCAGCTGTGCACGCGCTTGGAGGGAATCATTCCCGCACTCGAGCCGGCCCATGCCTTGGCTCATGTCATGAAGATTGCGCCGGACCTGCCCAGGGATCATCTCATCTGCATGAACATGTGCGGACGCGGTGACAAGGATGTCTTTGCCGTTGCCGAAGCGCTGGGAGTGAAGCTGTGAGCGATACCAGGATCGATCGCCGTTTTGCGGCGCTTCGCGAAGAAGGGCGGGCCGGGCTCGTTGCTTTTGTGACCGGCGGTGACCCCGACTTTGATCTGTCTTGTCAGATCGTCGATGGCCTGCCGGGTGCCGGAGTTGATGTCATCGAGATCGGCATGCCGTTCACAGACCCCATGGCGGATGGCCCGACCATTCAGGTCGCGTCCCAGCGTGCTCTCCGAAAGGGTATGACCCTGCGCAAGACGCTTGATCTGGTGCGTCATCTGCGTCAAAGCGACAGCGACACGCCGGTCGTGCTGATGGGTTACTACAATCCGATCTATTCCTACGGGAACGATGCCTTTCTGAGGGATGCCCGCGAAGCGGGCGTGGACGGCCTGATCATCGTCGACCTCCCCAGCGAGGAAGACAGCGAGCTTTGCGTGCCGGCGCTGGATGCGGGTCTGAACTGGATTCGCCTGGCAACACCGACCACGGATGCCAAACGCCTTCCCGCTGTTCTGGGGAACGCTTCGGGGTTTGTCTATTACGTGTCGATCACCGGCATCACGGGTGCAGGCTCAGCCGATCCCAGGGCGGTCGGGGAAGCCGTGCAACGCCTGAAGGCCAGAACGGACCTACCCATTGCGGTCGGTTTCGGCATCCGCACGCCCGACCAGGCTGCTGATATTGCGCGTGTCGCGGATGCGGCGGTTGTCGGCACGGTCTTCTGCAAGGCGGTTGAAGACAATCTGGACGCGGACGGTAACGGCACGCAGGCTTGTGTAGATAGCGTGCTCAGCCTCGCGCGTGATCTCGCCCACGGTGTGAGGAATGCCCGGTCATGAGCTGGCTTACAAATCTGTCCCTCCCGAAAATCCGTGATCTGGTTCGTAAACCGCAATCACAGGACAATCTCTGGGACAAGTGTCCGTCCTGCGAACAGATGATCTTTCATCGCGATCTCGAAGCCGCGATGAATGTGTGTACCCATTGCGGGTTTCACATGCGCATCTCACCTGCCGTACGCATGAACACTCTGTTTGATGATGGCGACTACACCACGATCGAACTGCCCAGGGCACCGGTCGATCCTCTCCGGTTCCGGGACCGCAAGAAGTACGCCGACCGCCTGAAGGAAAACCAGAGCAAGACCGGTGAGTGCGACGCGATGGTCGTGGCGCACGGCACCATCGGGTCGAAAGGTGTGGTCTGCGCGATCTTCAACTTTGATTTCATGGGTGGTTCTATGGGCGTTGCTGTCGGTGAGGCAATCGTCACCGCAGCGAAGCTTGCCATCCTGCAGGATCGCGCCCTGATCATCTTCTCGGCATCGGGTGGTGCGCGTATGCAGGAGGGTATCCTCTCCCTCATGCAGATGGCCCGGACAACCGCTGCCATCACGGAACTGAAGGAAGCGGGACTGCCCTATATCTGCGTCATGACGAATCCCACAACAGGTGGCGTGACGGCATCTTTTGCCATGTTGGGTGATATCTCGATTGCTGAACCTGGCGCCATCATCGGATTTGCTGGCGCGCGCGTGATCGAAGAAACCATTCGTGAAAAGTTGCCTGAGGGATTCCAGCGCGCCGAGTATCTGCTGGATCACGGCATGCTCGACATGGTTGTGCCGCGCACGGAGATGCGAGACCGTCTCGCTTCGCTGTTGGGTCACCTGATGGGCTCGCGACCGCAGGAAGGCGAACTCCTGCCGGTGCCGGCCAACGATTCTGAAAGTGTGTCACCTGCGTGAGCACTGCATCGAGTGACGTCCTGCTTGAACGGTTGATGCAGCTTCATCCCAAGCTGATCGATCTGTCGCTGGACCGGATGTACGACATCCTCGCCAAACTCGGGAACCCCCACCACAGTCTTCCGCCTGTCGTGCATGTTGCGGGCACCAACGGCAAAGGCAGCGCAATTGCATACATGCGCGCGGTTCTGATTGCTGCGGGATATCGGGTTCATGTCTACACGTCGCCCCACCTTGTCCGATTTCACGAGCGCGTAGAGCTTGATGGAGAGATCATCAGCGAGGCCAATCTCGCCGAACTGCTTGATGAGTGTGAACAGATCAACGGCGGCGAGCCTATTACCTATTTCGAAGTCACCACGGCTGCGGCCTTTCTTGCGTTCTCACGTGTGCTGGCTGACATTTTGCTGCTTGAAACGGGTCTTGGTGGCCGTCTCGATGCAACCAATGTCGTGGACCGGCCTCTGGCCACGGTGATCACACCGGTCTCGCTCGATCATCAGCAGTTCCTGGGCGATACGATTGCCAAGATCGCCGGCGAGAAGGCCGGAATCATCAAACCCGGTGTGCCGGTCATCATTGGCCCCCAGGTATCAGAAGCACGTGAGGTCATGGTTGCGCGCGCTGCTGCCCTGGACTCGCCCGCATTCGTCTCGGGCACGGACTTTGACGTGGTCGAGCAATCCACCGATGGCTTTGTGATGGTCGATGGTGACGAACGCCTGGCCATGCCCATGCCCTGTCTGTGGGGCCCGCATCAGCCGCTTAACGCAGCAACGGCTATCGCTGCGCTTCGGCGACTCGAGAGCTTTGATCTTTCCGGGGGGGCTCTGGCCCGGGGACTCACAACTGCCCGATGGCCAGCGCGGATGCAGCAGCTCCACAAGGGGCGTCTCAAGGAAATGCTGGGTCCCGATACTGAGCTTTGGCTGGATGGCGGGCACAATCCCGCAGCAGGTCTGGTGCTGGCAGACATGGCGCAATTCTGGGCGGATCGTCCGCTTGATCTTGTTGTCGGCATGATGAACACCAAGGATCCGACGGGTTTCATCAAACCCCTGGCACCCTTTGTGCGGCGCGCCATTGCCGTGGAGATCCCCGGCGAGAAAAACACGCTGGCGGCAGAAGACACGTTGCGTGTTCTCAAGGATGCAGGTCTTGAGGCCTCAAGCGCTTCGGACGTGGAGGTCGCCTTGCAGCAGCTTGCTGCCGAGCAGGGGCCGTCACGTGTTCTGATATGCGGCTCGCTCTATCTTGCCGGTCGCGTACTCGAAGCCAACGGCTGATCAGACCAGGGTCAGCAAACGCTGGTATTCAAGGCCTGTGACATGGTCGTTGAATTCGTGAAACTCCGACCACTTCAACTTGCTGTAGACATCCCAATAGGCGCCGCCGAAGTAGCCGGGCAAGACCTTGGCTGCGTCAAAGGCCCGCAGGGCATCGACCCAGATGGCGGGCAGGCTCGCATCGACCTGTTCAGACGCATTGCCCTCGATCGGGTCGCCCGGGTCGATCTTGTTCTTGAGGCCGTGATGGACGCCGGCCAGAACGGCTGCCAGCACCAGATAGGGGTTGGAATCGGCTCCGGCAGGACGATGTTCCAGACGCCGTGCCTTGTTGGGCCCGCTGGGCACACGAAGGGCGACCGTGCGGTTGTTGTAGCCCCACGTGGGTGCCAGCGGCACCCAGCCCGTCGGCGTGATGCGTCGGAACGAATTCGCGTTGGGCGCAAAGATCGGCATCGCCTCGCCCATGGTTGCCGCCAGCCCGCCAATCGCATGACGCAGCAACTTGCTGCCCCGCGCGCTGCCGTCGTCGAACACGTTCCGTCCCTGGGAATCCAGCAGGGACATGTGCACATGGGTGCCGCTGGTCGAAAGCTCGCGGAATGGGCGGGCCATGAACGTCGCGGTCATGCCGTGTTTGGATGCAACGCCCTTGATGGCGCGTTTCATCAGCAGCGCGTGATCACAAGCCGCAACGGGGTCATCGGTGTGGTTGAGGTTGATCTCGAACTGACCGGGTGCGTATTCGATGGTCGCGACATCCGTGGGGATGTTCTGCTCTCGGCAGATGCGCACGATATCGTTGAGAACCGGAGAATAGGCGTCCAGTTCGTCCATCAGATAGACCTGTGTGTCGGCAGGCCTCTTGCCCGTCACCGGTGATCGGGCAAGAACCGGGAGCCCATCCGACCCCAGGTCGTTCTCGACCAGATAGAATTCAAGCTCGATGGCAACGATCGGCTGATAACCCAGGGCAACGATCTGATCGGCAATCCGGCGCACGATGTGACGCGGATCAAGCCACCAAGGCTCGCCTTCATCGTTGCTCATGGAGAGCAGGACCTGAGCGTGATCCGGGCCGACCCAGGGAACGCCTGTCAGCGTGCCGGGTACTGCATGGCAGATGTAATCGGGGTCTCCGTCTCCCGGACCCATCCCCGTGCTTTCAACATTGTTGCCCAGCATATCAAGCGCATAGGTCGACCCCGGAAGGCCCAGTCCCGTGGTGTAGAGCTTGTCCAGGGCTGAAACATCCATGCGTTTCCCGCGGGGGATGCCACAGATATCGGGAATCATCGCATCGACCCAGCGGGTCTCGGGATGTCGGGAGAGAAAGTCGGCTGCTTCGTTTTCCGGCAGGTCGGGCCGCGATGGAGTTTCCGTCATCGCGCGATGGCCGTTCTGTGGTGCCGGGTCAGGCACGTGTTCGCGCTCGAAGAAATCATTGGGCTGCACTTTACCATGTGACGCATCGACGATGCGCTGCATGATCTCGGTCCGCGGTAGGCGTTTTCCGGAGACATACCGGCTCATCGCCGCTTCGGTTACGTTTACCGTTTTGGCAAAGTCGCGTACAGAAAAACCCGATTCAGAGAGAAAGCTGCCCAATTTCATAAGCAGAGTCTCTGCCTCGGCGTTATCCCCGCCAAGGCACCGATGGTCGCGCAACCGTCACAATGTCGCGATGGAAATGTTCCTGCTTCGTGAAGCAGGCGCGCTGTGGATCAGATCGAGCCGTCGACCCACTCGTACAGCTTGCTCTTGGGCATGGCGCCAACCTTCACGGCGGCAACTTCGCCACCCTTGAACATCATGATCGTGGGAATGCCGCGCACACCGTATTTGGAAGGTGTTGACGGGTTGGAGTCGATATCGACCTTCACGACCTGAACCTTGTCGCCATACTCCTTGGCAAGATCTTCCAGTGCCGGCGCAATCTGCTTGCAGGGGCCGCACCACTCTGCCCAGAAGTCGACCACGACCGGAACTTCGGACTTCAGTACATCCTGATCAAACGACGCATCTGTTACGTGTTGAATGTCCATAATGCTGTCTCTCCCGAAACTGGTTTCCGGCATAAATCTGGGTCTTTGCCCGCCGATGAAGCACGTATGTAGGAAGGCCACCCGAACCCGTCAAGCCGCGTGATTGCCATGCATGGCTGGGCTGTGGGTATCAAGGAGCATCCGCGGCAGTTCTAAAAGATATGGTATATCGGTCCAAAGAAGGGCACAAGAGATCGGTCGGTCAGGGTAAATCTCCGAAAGCACATCGCGATAGGCAGCGAGCTGGCGCACATAGGCGACCGGTGTCTCGTTGACGTTGGCTGATGCCATGCGGCCCGTCTTGTAATCGACAATCAGCACGGCTTCCGGGGTGACGACAAGCCGGTCGATCTGGCCGGCAACAACCGTGTCTCCCAGTGCACCCGCCACGGAGACCTCGGCAACACTGCCGGGTCCGAACAGGGCTGCAAAGATTGGTTCCTCAATGATGCCGATGACGGCAGTGGCCAGGGAATCACGTTCGTCCGATGTCATACCGGGCTCACTTCGCGACAGCAGGCGCACTGCGGCAGTCTTGCGGTTCCCAGAAGGAATCGTGGGCAACAACTCCAGCAGTCTGTGGACCAATCTGCCACGCCGCAGGGCTTCACTGTCGTTGTTCGACTGGACAGGTGAGCGTGCGGGTGCCTCCGCTCCGCCAAGCTGTGATGGACTGATGGGGCGGTCGATCGGTCGCTCAGCGGCTAGCGGTCTCATCCATGCGTCGCCGAGCCCTTCGGGGACATCGCTTGCGTCGGTCTCCTGGCCCATTGGTGCGACCTCACGCGACTGCGGTGAATGGCGCCGCAACACCTCGCCGTCCCAGGCCGCATCACCGGCAAAGGCCAGCGTCTCGGTGTTTTCCAGACCACGCATGGCGACCTCGATCATGTCGTGCCAGGTTCCTTCCACACGGGTCGACACGCCCGCACTGCCGCACACATACAGGCGGTCGCTGGCGCGCGTCATGGCGACATAAAGCAGGCGCCGTTCCTCATCGGCCTCACGCTGCGCGCGCTGCTCGAACAGTGCCTGGCTCCAACTGTCCTGTTCGGCCGCACTTGCCGTCCAGAGCGGCAGAAGGTTCGCATCCCATAGGATCGATGAGCCTCTTGGCCCGCGGCCCATCTCGTCGATCAGGAAGACAACGGGCGCCTGAAGTCCCTTGGCGCCATGCACGGTCATGATGCGGACAGCATCACCGGCAGCTTCTGCCTCGCGCTTGACCTCGGCCGTGCCGCTGGCGATCCACCACACAAACCCCTGCAGGGAAGGCGTGTGATCGGTTTCAAAGGCGAGTGCCAGGTTCATGAACTCGTCCAGCGGATCCTGGGCCTCAAGGCCAAGACGATGGATCAGTGCCTTGCGACCACTGAAACCGGTGGCGCCGGCGCCTGGCTGAGTCAGTACCTGATCATAGAATTCAAACGGAGCCGAATAGTCGGTCCGCCTCAGCAGTTCGCCCAGCCAGCCTGCCGCGCGTGAAAATGCCGGATGGTCCGACTTTCGTTCGCGCAGGGCCTGCCAGAGAGGTACCGGCTTCCCTTCGTCATTGGCTGTCCGGTTGCAGGCCAGATCGAACAGAGTCTCATCATCGAACCCGACCAGCGGTCCTTTCAGGACCGATGCCAGCGCGACGTCGTCCTCGGGCAGGAGACAGAAGCGGCCCAGTGCCAGCAGGTCCCGCACGACAATCTCGCCTGTCAGGTCCATGCGATCGACCCCGGCGACAGCAACGCCGACCCGACGCAGTTCCCGTACGATCGCGGGAACCAGTTCGCTGCGCTTGCGCACCAGAATCAGGATGTCACCGGCCCTGATCGTGTTGCCGCGTGATTCGAGCAGTTCGCCGGGACCGCCCAGGTCGCCCGTCATGACGGCAATCTTCTCGGCAATACCTGCGGCCAACCG
>CALIUG010000269.1 GCA_938048755.1 uncultured Alphaproteobacteria bacterium | reverse complement strand
GGTTGAGGGGCGCACCTGCTTTGCTTCCCTGGAAGCCATTCCCGAAACCCCAGATTGCGCCGTGATGGCCGTCGGCGACAATCGGATCGAAGCGGCTGTCGAAGACGCTGCCCGTGCCGGCGTGAAAGGCATGGTGCTTCTCGGGCGTCTTTATGAGCCGGAGGACGACGGGGTCGCGCTGCGTGCGCGAGTCGCTGCGATCGCCCGGGAAGCGGGCATGGCGGTCTGTGGCGGAAACTGCATGGGCTTCTTCAACACGCCCGATGACGTTCGGCTTTCCATGTCGGATCTGCCAAACCTGGATATCCCGGGGACCATCGGTCTGCTTTCACACAGCGGTTCAACCTGGTCGGGCATGGGCGGCAATCTGCGCCAGATGCGCTTCAGCATCGGCGTTTCCATGGGCTTCGAGCTTGCCACGGGTGTCGGGGACTACGTCGAGTATCTGGTCTCACGTCCGGAAACCTCGGCCATCGCCATGGTGCTCGAGACCGTCCGTGACGGTGAGCAGTTCCTTGGCGCGATTGAGGCGGCCAACACCAGAGGCATCCCCGTCGTTGGTCTGAAGCTGGGGCGCTCCGACAAGGCGCGGGAGTTCGCGCTTTCCCACAGCGGTGCGCTGGCCGGGGATGACCGGGTCTATGAAGCCGTCTTCCGCCGTCATAACGTCATTGGCGTCCACACGCTCGATGAGATGCTCGACACGCTGGAACTGGTGTCGTGCGGGCGCGTGCCGGCAGCTGATTCCGTCGGTATCCAAACCGATTCCGGCGGTGAACGCCAGTTGATCACCGATCTTGCGTCTGACTTTGATGTTCCGTTGACGAACTTCAGCGCAGGAACAAGAGCGGCCCTGGCCGAGGTGCTCGATCCGGGCCTGGATCCGGAAAACCCCGTCGATTACTGGGGGGAGGGCGGCCTTGCCGTCACTCCCAAAATTACGCGCATTCTGGGTGATGCGCCGGAAGTGGGTCTGGTCGCCTTTGCCACCAACATGGTGTCGAACCGCGTGATCCTGTTTGCCTCGACCGAGGCGCTGGAAGCCGTGCACGACAGCACGGACAAGCCCTGTGTCATGCTGGGCAACCTGACCTCGACGGTTGACCCCGGCGAAGCGGCCCGGTTGCGTGAAAAGGGTATTCCCGTGCTGATGGGAACCGAAACCGGCCTGAAGGCGATGGGGCACTTTCTGGCCTGGCACAAGCGGCGCATGGAAAGCCATGAACACAGGAGCGACCTCGACAAAGCCCTGGTGGAGACATGGCGCTCCAGACTGTCATCCGGAGAACTTGCACCCGAGGCTATGCTGGCGCTGATCGCAGATTTCGGAGCGATGGTGCCGCAAAGCATCGTTGCCGAGTCCGCCCAAGAGGTTGCTGCGGTGGCGCGCGAGACCGGTTATCCCGTGGTGCTCAAGACGGCGGACCCCAAGGTCCTGCACAAGACCGATCTCGGTGGCGTCGTTCTGGGGCTTGGCGATGAGACGGCCTTGCTTGCGGCTTACCAGGCGATGTCGAAAGCCCTTGGTCCCCGTGTCCTGGTGCAGGAAACCGCACAGTCTGGCATCGAGATGCTGGTCGGCATGAAGAACGATGTAACCTTTGGCCCGGTCATGACCGTCGCCATGGGCGGGGTGCTGGTCGAGGTTCTCAATGATGCTGTCACCTTTGTTCCGCCGGTTTCCCCCGACGAGGCGGATGCCCTGGTACGGACCCTGCGTGCGTCAGCCCTTCTGGATGGAGTCCGTGGGCGCCCTGCAGGGGATCGTCAGGCCCTGTCGAAGACGATATCGGATCTCTCCTTCATGGTTGCGGCATTGGGTGACCTGATCGGGGAATGTGACGTCAATCCGCTGCTGGTGCATGAGGCGGGTGTGACGGCCGTTGATGCTCTGATCACGCCGCGCTGCAGATGACGGATGCATGGCTGCATCCATGCAGAACCAGCATGTGTGTTCTGCGTTCATGACGTTGGTCGCATGGCTGTATGCGCTCCAGATTACGCTGGTGGATCACGCGTTGTGCATGACCCGCAGGTGTCACCAGGAACAACGCCATGAACCAACTCCTTCGCAAGCTTCGCAGCGGCATGCAGATGAAAAACCTTCGTCGCGAGCTCAACGGTCTCTCCGACGGCCAGCTCAACGATCTGGGTATCGACCGTTGCCAGATTCCAGACATGGCACGATATTGCCACGGAGCGGGTCCGCGCCCCGACGCCAACTGAGGTTTACGGACAGGGTTCTGTCGAACGAAGAGGCGAAAGCTTCCGAACGGTCGCAGGACACACCAGGCAGGGGTCCGGGATAAATCCCGGGCCCCTGTTGTGTTCAGGACACGCGAATGGCTGCAACGAGCCAGTCGCGGAACGCTGCAATATCGGCCCGCTCCCGGTCGTCTTTTCGGGTAGTCAGGACATAACCAGCGTCTGTATGGATGCTGGCCGGGTGGGGTTGCACCAGACGACCAGTGGCGAGGTCATCCCTTGCGATGGACGTGTTGGCCAGGGCAATGCCCTGACCGCTTCGCGCTGCCTCCATGATTGCCTGACCGGCCACCATACGCAGGCCGCGCGATGCATTGAGTCCCGTGACGCCAAGCTCCTCAAGCCAATCCTGCCAGGACGGCCAAATCCAGCTTTGCGGCGCATCTTCATAGTGGAGAAGCGTATGGTTCGCGAGGTCGTCCAGGGAACGGATCGGACCGTGGCGGTCGAGGGTTTCGGGGCTGCACACCGCAAAGATCTCCTCGTCGATCAGCTTGACCTGATCGGTTTCGAGATTATCAGCAAAGCCGTAATCGATGGTGATATCGATTGTCCGGTCTGACAGACTCGGCTCCGCACGGGTTGCGTCGATCCGGACATCGATGGACGGCGCGACCTGGCGAAAGCTGTCCAGGCGCGAGACCAGCCACCCTGACGCAAACACAGGCTCGACGGCAACTGAGAGCGGGCGCTCCCCGCTACTCTTGCGCAAACTTGCGATTGCTCCACGCATCTCATCGAAACCTGCCTGTAGCCTGGGAACCATGGCCTGAGCGGCTGGTGTGAGGGCGATGCCACGGCCTTCACGCTCCAGGAGGCGTACGCCTAGGTCATCCTCGAGGGTCTTGATCATGCGGCTCACGGCACCTGCGGTCACGTTCAGCGCGTCGGCGGCCCGCGCGATGGATCCGTGACGGGAAACGGCCTCGAAGGCGCGCAAGGCGTTGAGGGAGGGTAAGCGCTCTGACATTTCTCAATTATTGAGTTTTTGTAAGGATTTGACCACAGCAATGTCGGTTGTTCGCAAAACACTGGAATCCTAGGTTGTTGGCGAACCCTAGGAGTGACCGTGATGCGTTCTGAAAAGCTCTATGGCCCGTTGCCCGGTGGTCTGCATGATGACCCGTCAAAGTCCTGCACGATGGCATCACGCTACTATTCGGATCCGGCGATCTATGCCGAGGAGCAGGACGCCATCTTCGCGAAGTCGTGGATCTTCGTCGGCCACGAAAGTCAGGTTGCCGAACCGGGCAGCTACAAGACCATTGAACTGGCCGATGAGAGTATTGCTCTGGTGCGTGGACGCGATGGAGAACTCCGGGCGTTCTACAACGTCTGCCAGCACCGGGCGCATCGCATTCTCTCAGGCGAAGGCAAGCTCAAGCTCACCATGGTCTGCCCCTATCACGCCTGGGCCTATGACTTTGACGGCAAGCTGCGCACCGCGCGAGGCTGCGAAAACGTGGATGGCTTCGACAAATCAGAGTTCGGCCTCAAGCAGGTCCGCGTCGACACCATGCTGGGCCTGATCTTCGTCAACCTTGATACCGATGCGCCGCCCTTTGCCGAGCAGTACGCAGGGCTTGAGGACGATATTCTGCGCTGGATGCCGCGCGCGGGGCAGCTCGGTTTTGCCGTCGGACGCGATTTTCATCTCACGGCCAACTGGAAGGTCGTGATCGACAACTTCCAGGAGTGTTACCACTGCGAACCGGCCCATCCGGCCTTTGTTGACCTGGTTGCGATGCCGACCTATCGCAACAAGACGCATCAGTACTGGTCAGCCCAGACCTCCGACATGCCGCATTCGAACCAGAACACGGCTTATGATTTCGAGCCGGGCGATGTCGATTTTGGTTATGCCGGTTACTTCGTCTGGCCCAACCTGACGATCTGGCTGATGCCGGGTGAGCCCAACCTGATGACCCTGCAGATGATGCCCGACGGCCCTGAGGGCTGCCTGGAACACCTGCATTGGCACTCGCTCGGGGGCGAAGTCACGGAACAGTCGCAGTCTGCCATCGATTACACCATCGACGTTCTCCAGCCTGAAGACATTGCTCTGTGCGAGAGTGTGCATCAGGGGCTGAAATCGCGCGGCTATGATCGCGGACGCTTCATCGTCGACCGGGACCGCACCCACATCAGCGAACATGCCGTGCATCACTTCCACATGCTGGTGATGCAGGCCCTGGAAGGCGGCCCACCGCCCGTTGCGCAGGCTGCGGAGTAGGGGACAGTGACTACTCTTGCGCGCTAACCTTGGTTTTGGAGGACCGCGCAATGACGAGCAGGATTGATTTCTACTTCGGTCTGGGAATCCGCTATTCCTATCTGGCCGCAACGCAGATCGCCAAGCTGGAATGCGAGACCGGTGCCACCGTGACCTGGCACCCGGTCACCAGCGGCTTGCTGATTGCAGGGGAAGGCAGGGACCCGTTCTCGGGTCCTCCGATTTCCGGACAATATGATTGGGACTATCGCCGACGTGATGCAGAGGATTGGGTGGCATTTTATGGCGTACCGTTCCGTGATCCCGTCGGACGTCTGCACTATCCCTCGGACTTACCGGCCTTTGCCGCACTTGCTGCCGGGCGACAAGGCGAGCTGGTCGCCATGTGCCACAGGATGTTCCGCCTGATTTTCGTTGATGATCGCACCAAGTTTGATGAGCATGACGTTGCAGAAGAAGCCCGCGAAATCGGTCTTGATCTTGAGCGGTTCAATCGTGACCTGGCGGATCCGGCGCTCCGTATAGAGCATAACAAACTGGCCGACGCGGCGCGCAAACGCGGCGCCTTTGGTGTGCCGACATTCTTTATCGGTGAGAGATTGTTCTGGGGTAACGACCGGCTGGCGCTTGTTGCGGTAGCGATCCGGGGCGAGATCTAGCGCAGGATCGTATCAGGCTGCGGCGCTGTCAGGCTCCTGGCGAGCCGGTTCAAGACCCAGCCAGCGATCGATGAAACCAGGCACCCAGGCTTCGACCAGATGGTCATACTTTTCCGCATTGGCGAGCTGTTCATCGGGCTGCTGGGCACCGCGCTCTTCCAGCTTGTAAGCGGCTTCGGTCATCCAGAGCTTGACGATGTCGAGGGTGCATTCCGGGTGAAATTGCACGCCAAAGGCATGGGGTGCGGCGCGGAACATCTGGTTGGGGAAGTGATCCGTGGCAGCGGTCGCCAGGTGGTCACAGCCTGAAGGGATCTCGAAACCCTCGCCATGCCACTGGTAGAAATGGCGGACACCGCCCAGGATGTCGCAGTCCGAACGGGTCGGAACAATCTGGGTGTAACCGATCTCGTGCCAGCCTTCGTCATGGGGTTTGACGGTGGCACCCATGGTCCGGGCCAGCATTTGCGCGCCCAGGCAGACCCCCAGAAACGGCACATCGGCAGCCATCACCTTGTCGATCCAGCGCAATTCCTTGGCCAGAAAATCGAGCGTGTTGTCGTCGTTGGCGCTCATGGGGCCGCCGAAGACAACGGCACCGGCGATGTCATCGAACTTCTCAGGCAGGGTGTCGCCCATCTTTACGCAGCACCGCACCTCCTCGAAACCCTTTTCGCGGACCACGCGGCCGATGCGGCCCGTGTTGGACTCTTCACCGTGAACGACGCAGATAACCTTGTTTTTCATGGGGTCGGAGTTTCGCGATCCAGCAGGCCGCCGTCAACAGTCAGGGCCGTGGCTGTTCACAGGGGTCAGGTGGTCAGGGACGTTGCGTCAGGGCCGACCGGTTTCACGGTGAATCCGGCAGCCGTCAGGTGACTGACGACATCGGCGACATGATCGCGATCCAGAGTTTCGACCACGATATCTAGCTCGGCCAGCTTGACCGGCAGGCTGGAGAACGCCCGCTGGTGGTAAACCTCGATGATGTTGGCATCGCATTTGCCGATAATCTGGGCGATCAGTCCCAGGGTGCCTGGCGCATCGGAAATTTCGATGCGCAGGCGCACCATGCGACCGTCGCGCACCAGACCATGTTCGATCACGGCTGAAATGATGCGGCTGTCGATGTTGCCGCCGGTCAGTACCAGGCCGACCTTCTTGCCAGAGAAACGGTCAGGGTGGGCAAGCAGAGCAGCCAGCGGGGCGGCGCCACCACCCTCCGCGACGGTCTTTTCAATCTCCAGGTACATCTGCACGCCATGTTCGAGCTGATCTTCGGTCACCAGCATGATGTCTTTCACATGCTCCTTGATGACCGGAATGGTGACCTTGCCCGGCGTCTTGACCGCAATGCCGTCGGCAATGGTGCGCCCGCCAGCCTTCACCGTGATGCCCTGCATGGACTGATACATGGATGGGAAGAGGGCGGCTTCCACGCCATAGATTTCAATGTTCGGATTAATCGCCTTGGCAGCGATCGCGATTCCGCCAATCAGACCGCCACCACCGATCGGAACGATGATCACGTCCAGGTCCGGGACGGCTTCCATCATTTCCAGGCCCACGGTGCCCTGGCCGGTCATGACCTTTTCGTCATCATAGGGATGCACGAAGGTGAGCCCTTCATCGGCAGACATCTGGCGGGCGGCGACTGCGGCATCATCGATGGTTTCGCCTGAAAGGATCACACGTGCGCCGAAACGACGCGTGTTTTTCACCTTCACGGTCGGTGCGCCCTCGGGCATCACGATGGTGGCCGGAATGCCCAGGCGCTGGGCGTGATAGGCCACAGCCTGGGCGTGGTTGCCCGCCGACATGGCAATGACACCCTTGGTGCGCTGCGCTTCGTCCAGGGTCGCCATCTTCACCAGGGCGCCGCGATCCTTGAACGAAGCCGTGAACTGCTGGTTCTCGAACTTCACATAGACGGTTGCGCCGCTGATCTCCGAGAGCGTGCGCGACAGCGAGCACGGCGTCTTGATGATCTGGCCGTCCAGCAGTTTGGCGGCGTCACGGATGTCTTCCAGGGTCACGGTCATGATGCGGTCCTCGCGAATCGGCGGCGAGAGTGCAGAATTGTTGCGACGAAAGCGAGCCCGGATGCGACGAGCAGGAGTCGCACCGATGTCAGGGTTGCCGGGAAGCCAGACTTTCGGGCGTGTCGAAGTCTTCCAGAATGGTGGAATCATCCATTCGGACCTCGATCACCAGGTCCTCATTCTCGCCGATCAGGTGGCGGGCTCCGGTGTCGCCGGAAATCGATGCCATGGCCTCAAAGAAACGCCGGTCCCACAGGACGGGATTACCGCGCTTGCCCTGATAGGTCGGGACCACGATGGCGTTCCCTTCGACCGGATCGTAGGCATTCATGATGGTCTCGATATCGGTCGCACCCACGCCGGGCATGTCTCCCAGGCAGATCAGGACGGCATCGATGTCATCGGGCAGACCGGCAAGGCCTGCCTCAAGCGATGTACTCAGCCCATCATCAAAGTGTGGATTGAGCGTGAAGGTTACGTCGCAACCATCCAGCACCTGTTGTACGGCTTCCGCCTCGTGGCCCGTCACGACGTGGATGGTTTCGACCTGTGCGCCAACAAGCGCATCAACGACATGGCGAACCATGGGTTTGCCATCGACCGGGATCAGCAGCTTGTTCTCCTTGCCCATACGCCGCGACTGCCCTGCGGCCAGCACCAGGGCGGCAATGCCGGCGCGGCGGTCCGCGCGGTCCTGATCGTCCTGTGTCTGCTCGCGCGGCCTGGGGCGTAATGGGATTTCTTTCAACAGGCCTCCCACACCCATGGCCATGATGTCGCGTCCGGTGACCGGAAGGCCTGCAGCCAGCCGCTGCAGGACCCAGTCGAAGCCGTTCAGTTTGGGTGATCGTGCGCAACCAGGCAGGCCCAGGACGGTCGTGTCACGCAAATGACCAAGCAACAGGAGATTGCCCGGGTCGACCGGCATGCCCAGATGATCGATGGAACCATCGGCCTGTTCGATGGCCGCAGGCACAACGTCGCGGCGGTCGGTAATGGCGGATGCGCCATAAATCAGAACCAGATCATGATTGGGAGCAAGTGTGGTGATCGTCTTGGCCAATTCCTCGCTGTGGTGCGGCACGCGTTCCTGTCGGCTCAAGCGCATACCCAATGCGGCAAGGCGCGCTCCCACGACCTCTGCTGTTTTGTCGAGAACACGTTCCTTGATGGCATCGGTGCGGGTCAGGACCAGAGCGACACGGTGATGACGGAACCCTGCAACGCCAATGGCGCCGTTGGATGCACTTGCGGCCGCAAGGCACCTGTCGAGGGTTGCTCGTGGCACGGCAAAGGGGATGATCTTGACGGTGGCAACCATCTGTCCTGCGGTGACGCGGTCAAAGGAAGGAACCGTCGCCACCGTGACGGCTTCATCGACCATGTTCACGCCGTCGATGGCCGCGATGTCGAGCGTTGCAAGACCATCCTGACCTGCGTGCAGATTGGCGCGGCCGGTGAACGGTGCCTTGACCGTCAGGTTTTCTCCCGCGAGCGCATCAGCGAGCAGGTGGGCTGCCTCATCCTCGTGGACGTCGCCGGGTTCCAGCCTTGCAGCGGTGATGGTCTCGATACCGGACGTAACCAGCGATGCGACATGTTCTGTCGTCAGATGCAGCCCCTTTTTCAGGGTGCGATCACCGCAGCGCGTGCTGTGCACCAGAATGGCGCCGACCGCTTCGGCGGTTGGAATGTCATCAAAGATCATCAGAGTTTGCCGTGCTGCGCCGCGACGACTTGCGCCATCACCGAGAGTGCAATCTCGGCATGGGTTCTGGCCCCGATATCAAGGCCAATGGGCGCGTTGATGCGGCCGGTTTCAGCCGTGCTGAAACCGGATTCATGAAGGCGGTCGAGGCGCTTGGCGTGGGTGCGCCTGCTGCCCAGGGAGCCGACATAGAAGACCGGTGAGCGGAGCGCGACGTGCAGGGCCGGATCGTCGATCTTGGGGTCATGGGTCAGCGTGGCCACCGCGGTGCGATGATCAAGGTCGAGCGTCTTCAGGGCATCGTCGGGCCATGTGCTGAGAACCCGGATGCCGGGAAAGCGCGCGGGATCGGACCAGGCGCGACGTGGATCAACGATGGTGACGTCGTAGCCGACAGTCTTCGCGAGGGTCGCAAGGGGCTGGGCGACATGGACAGCACCAACGACGATCAGCCGCAGGGGCGGATTGAAGACATTGAGAAACAGATCGCGTCCATCAATCTCTATGGTGGTCGAGCGATCATGGGCAAACGCTTCTGACACTGCTGCAGCGATGTCCTCTTCGACAGAATCATCCAGGCCGATCAGACGCTCTTCACCGGTGTCGAGCCAGGTTGCCAGGATGACCGCGCGCTTCTCGTCGCGGGCCTGATTGAGGGCCCTGAGCGTGGCAGCCTTCACGAGAGCGGCTCGACAAAGACACGTACGGTGCCGCCGCAAGTCAGGCCGACCTCCCATGCCGTCTCGTTGCTGACCGAGAACTCGAGATTCCGAACCTTGCCGTCTGACATGGCGCCTTGTGCTTCGCCAATCACCGCACCTTCAATGCAGCCGCCGGAAACGGAGCCTTCAAAGGTCCCGTCCTCGCGTACTGCCAGCAGACTTCCGACCGGACGCGGACTGGAACCCCAGGTCGCCGTGACGGTGGCCAGCGCGACACGTTGTCCCGCATCATGCCAGGATTGGGCGGTGCGCAGGACGTCTTCGTTCATGCTGCCTTCAGCCATCGTTTCATCTCCTCTTCCGAACTCCGGTCTTCACCCGAGAGGGAGCGTGCAAGGTCTTCCAGGCTGTCGAGATTATGACAGGTTCGAAACGCATCGACATGGGGAAGCATGGTGCGGATACCCCAGGACCTGGGCTCGAACCCGCGCCAGCGCAACAGGGGGTTCAGCCAGATCAATCTGCGGCAGGAACGCTGCAGCAGGGTCATCTCATGGGCCAAACCGCCATCGGCATCGCGGTCCAGTCCGTCGGTGACCAGCACCACGACCGCGCCCTGACCCAGAACCCGGCGGGACCAGTCGCGATTGAAGTCATGCAGGCAACCACCGATCTTGGTGCCGCCAGACCAGTCATCAATGCGTTTAGCGACCTTTCCCAGGGCCAGATCGACATCGCGGTTGCGCAGGTCACGGGTGATGTTGGTCAGGCGGGTGCCGAAGGCAAAGGTGTGCACGCGGTGACGGTCGTTGGTCAGCGCATGGGCAAAGTGAATCAGCATGCGGCTGTAACCGGTCATGGAACCGGAGATATCACACAGCAGCACCAGCACTGGTGGCCGGTGGTCCTGACGTGCGCGATGGAGCGGGATGATGCCGTGGGCGGAGCGCGGCGCTTCACGCAAGGTTCGCCGCAGGTCGATGCGATCTCCCGTTGTGTTCGGCGTCAGGCGGCGCGAGGGGATGCGTTCGAACGACATGCGCATGCGCGCGATGGCTCGTTTGGCGGCTTCTGTTTCGTCTGCGGACATGTCGTCGAAATCCATGTGGCGCAGGCTTTCCTGATCGGAAAAGGTCATGGTCATATCGAAGTCGACATCGTCTTCCTGCGCTTGGCTGTTCTTGTCTCCCAAGCCCATGGCTTCGGCGACGCGACGCGCGACAGGGTCCTGATGGTCCTGAAAGTCGGCGGCCAATGCGGGAAGCGAAAGACCCAGCATGCGTTCAAGCAGTTTGGGGTCACGCCAGAACAGGTGAAAGGCCTGATCAAACAGATCGCGCTGTTCGCGGCGATGCACGAACACACTGTGGAGCGTCCAATAGAAGTCGTCCCGGCGGGTCATGCCGGCAGTCTCAACAGCCTTGAGCGCATCCAGCACGCTGCCCGGGCCGACCGGAACACCGGCAGCACGCAGGGCGCGGGCAAAATGCATGACGTTGTCGGCCAACCGACCCGTGCGGTCGGAGTTGGTCATTGCGCTGCTGCTTCAACAGTCATGTTGGCGCGGAGTTGGTCCAGAAGCATGGCAGCCTCGGTCCCTTTGATGCGTGCAATGTCGTCCTGGTACTTGAGCAGAACGCCCAGGGTGTCATCGACCGTTTGGGCATCCAGGGTCATGGCGTCCAGGCTGACCAGAGCAGAGGCCCAGTCCAGGGTTTCTGCGACGCCGGGAACCTTGAAGAGGTCGCGTTCACGCAGGGCCTGCACAAACGCCACGATCTCGGCAGAGAGCTTCTCGCTGTAGCCCGGCATCTTGCGCCGCAGGATGTCGAGTTCATGCTCGGCGCTGGGGTAGTCGATCCAGGCATAGAGACAACGGCGCTTCAGGGCGTCATGGATCTCGCGCGTGCGGTTCGACGTAATGATGACGATGGGCGGTTCCTGGGCCTTGATCGTGCCGAATTCTGGGATCGTGACCTGAAAGTCCGAAAGTACCTCAAGCAGATAGGCTTCAAAGGGTTCGTCGGTCCGGTCGAGTTCGTCGATCAGCAGGACAGGCGGACCGCCATCATGCTCTTCGAGTGCCTGCAGGATCGGGCGACGGACGAGGAATTCCTCGCTGTAGATGTCTCGACTGATCTGCTCGCGATCGACCTTGCCGCTTGCCTCGGCCAGCCGGATTTCGACCATCTGGCGGGGATAGTTCCATTCATAAACGGCATGAGCCGCGTCAAGGCCTTCGTAGCATTGCAGGCGGATCAGGTCGCGCCCAAGGGTGGCGGCTAGGACCTTTGCGGTCTCGGTCTTGCCGACACCGGCTTCGCCTTCCAGAAACAGAGGACGCCCCATGGTGAGCGCAAGGAAGAGGCTGGTGGCAAGACTGCGGTCGGCGACATAGTCGGCCGATTCCAACAACGCCACGGTCGCATCGATTGAAGAGGGCAGGGACATGGGAACCAGACTACAGGGATTGGCAGCGACAAGCCGCTATTTTTGCACCCAGTTTCCCGCTGCGTCCATGTAGTAGGTGCCCGGCGCCAGGCTCTCGATGATCTTTTCGCCCGCAACGACCTGAACGGCCTCCACGGATGTGCCGTTCTTGAGTGCCAGTTCCGTGTACTTCAACTCGCGTCCACGGTTGATCTCCGCCATCAGTTCGACGGCCCAGGACGGCGCGGCCGGATCGTGTTGTGCCAGATACCCGTCGGGGCGTTCGCCCAGATAGCCCAACGCACGCGCGTCATCGAGCCCTTGCGCAAACGCAAGGCCCGGCATGGCGAGGATGGTGGCGGCGCCCGCAAGCATCCCCAGCATCTGTCGTCGTGTCACATCAGAACAGCGCATCATCGTCCTCCAACAGGGCCTCGACATCCTTCTCGAGCTTGACGCGGACTTCCTGCTCGATCTTGACGTTGAGGTTGATCACGATTGGCTCCTTGGGTGCTTCGAGACGCACGGTGGGCTGGCAGGTGGCCAGAAACAGGCCGGTTCCCGCAAGAATCG
>CALIUG010000268.1 GCA_938048755.1 uncultured Alphaproteobacteria bacterium | reverse complement strand
CCGGATCGAAACGGTGGAAGACCTCCTTACACTCGCTGGCCTGTTTGCCGTCGCCTTTGTGGCGGCAACGATCCTTCCGGCCCAATCCGAGGCTGCGCTGGTCGCGTTGCTGGTGCTGGGTGACCAATCGCCCGTGCTGCTGTTGTTTGTTGCCACGCTGGGCAACGTGCTGGGTGCGGTCGTCAACTGGCTGCTGGGGCGTTGGGTCGAACAATATCGCCACCATCGCTGGTTTCCGGTCAGCGAAAAAGCCCTGGACCGTGCCATTGGGTGGTACCGGCGCTGGGGGCGCTGGAGCCTGTTGCTGAGCTGGGCGCCGATCGGCGGCGATGCGCTGACGGTGGCGGCCGGCGTGCTGCGCGAGCCGCTCTGGAGTTTCCTGCTGCTTGTCACGCTTGCCAAGGCCGGACGTTATTGCGTTCTGGCCGCGATCACGTTCGGATTTCTGTGACCGGACGATGATGTCGCGACCAGATGCACAGATCCGAACGGTGGGGCCTCACTCCGGCATCGTGAAGGGTTCGGGATCAAGGAAGCGGCGCAGGACGTTTTCGGAGAGACGCGCGACGTTGTTGTCCCAGCCGTTGTGGGGAAGGCTGGCGCTCCAGGCAATCGAGCCCGTAGAAAACACGGCGCCGCCACCGGGCGTTTCGAAAAAGGTCATGTCGGCTTTGATCCGGGGATTCTGGGCACCGTCCATGGCGCTGTGATGAAACCCGGTTTCGTCTGGAACCAGCAAGGTGTTCTCCGAATGGCCCTCCGAGCTTGCCACCACCAGGGTGTGGGGAGGTGTGCCGAGCATGGGGTCGGCCGCGTCGATCTCGCCACCGCTTGCGCCGCCACCGAGATAACCGAAGTCGCCGATGGTCTCGTCTTCACCGATGCCTTCGAAGATGAAGGCAGCACGGTCCTCGAAGCTCTCAGGTCTGCGCCGATAAACGCCTGACACGTCAAAGCCCACGGCGACCGTTCCGACGCCGACCAGGGCCTGGGGTGCGGTGCCGAGGCGGCGCCACAGGCCGCCATATTCGCCGTTGAAGGCATGGTAGTACTCGCCCGGCTCCTCGTCGCGGTAGCGGATGCCGTCTTCGGCACGGCGCAGCTCAATGACGCCGGGCATCTCCTCGGACATGGCGCAGCGCCAGATGAAGCCGTTGCCGCCCAGATAGGCCAGCCGCCCGCCGCCTGCGATGTAGGCCGTCAGACCGTCCCACATCGGTGTCGTGAAGTATTCGGGATGGGCGCCGGTCACCACCGCGTCATAGCGCTCGAGCAGGCTCGCACCCTCGTGATGCAGGTCCTCGTCGGTGATGACGTCGCAGGCGATGCCGCAGGTCTCAAGCCAGCCCAGCACCAGCGTGTCGAGGTTGAGGTTGTAGCCTCCCAGCGAGGTTTTCGGCGCGGTGTTGAAGACCGGCCTCAGCCGGGACGAGAACCGCACACCGCTGCCGTCACGGTGGGTGTCGTAGGTCGACAGGCCGATTTCTGGATGTTCGTGGAGGAACACGTCATCCCTGTCGAGCGGTGTCCAGGAGAGATCGGTCACTTCGGAAAAGTACTCGTGCTGGTGCCACTGGTAGTTGGCATAGGCCATGTAGGTCACGGTCGAGGCGAGAAAGGCGAGTTTCGCCGTCGCCGTGCCGCGCGGCGGACGCACGAAGAAGGGGGTATAGGTCTCGTCATCGCCGGCCCGCAGGCGCACGGCATAGACCCCGCTCGCCAGGTCTTGTGGCACGGTGTAGCTGAAGTCGGTCTCCCAGCCCGCGTCGTAGTGGTCGTCCTCGTGAAAGTGGATGGCGCCGTATTCCTGCGGCGCGTGCTGCCAGCTCTGTGTGTTGCCCGACCAGTTGAAGCCCTTCACACCTCGCGAAGGCAGGTTGACGGTGGTGCCGTGAAGTCCGTTGGGGCCGGTGTCGCTGACCCGGCAACTGCCGATGTCACGCGAGAAGTCCCAGGCGGCAACGAGATGCGGTTCGCGCTCCTGTGCGGCGGGGTCCCGGGCCAGCGCACCGCTCTCGTCGCACGACAGGACCCGGCCGGTGACGCGCGGGCGGTCGAGCTTGCCGTTGAAATGCTGACGGGTCCGGGCCTGGTCGGTTGGAAGCGCGGCCATCAGCAAGGCGCCGGTGGCTGGCTTGAAGGCGCCCTTGTCGAAGACCGATGACGAGCTGTCGGCTTCAAAGGGCGGTCCGGCGAACTGCTGGTAGAGCGCAATCTCGCCAGTTGTGGCGTCGAAGGAGGCGGCCATCAGGTGCCAGCGGCGCACGGCAAGAGGCCGGTCGCAGGCGACCACGACAGGGCTGCCCGTGCCGTCGCCAATTCGCAGGGCTGCTGCGCCGTTCTCATCGATGATCAGGGCAAAGCCGCACCCGGCATCCTCGTCCCAGTGGGCGATGATGCCCTGTTCTCCCCTGGCGGGCGTTGTCGGGAACACCCAGGTCTGCACCGTGAAACTCGAAAGGCCGGCGAGATGCGGTGAGGACGGTACCGTGATCCAGGAGCCGCCACAGATCTCCTGTGTGCGCCCGGGGTGGTCGCCGTTGAAAGGTGCGGCGAGTTCCTCCTCGCGGAAGATGCCGTGATCGGGATCGTCGTCGCCGCAGATCACGCGCACGAGATCGGCGCGGTAGGTCTCTGGCCCATAGGTGCTGACCTTGACGTCGAGCGTGTCGCCCGGCGCCACGCTCCAGACGTTCGTGTAGCCGACGATCTTCTTCATGAGGCAACCTCCTGACCGGTGACGGCCCGCCAGCGCAGTCGGAACACCCTGCGTGAGGCGTCGTCGGCATTGTCGAACACCGCACCATCGACAAACTCGAGCGGCTGGCCCCGTTCGATCGGCATCCTGGCGACTGCCCACGCCTGTCGTGGCTTTGTGCAGACCACGATGTATCGCTCCTCCAGCGGGCCGATCCGCAGGCGGTTGAGCACCAGGGCGAGTTCGTGGCTGTGGGGGCCGTCGGGGTTCGCGTCGAACTCCGCGATCAGGTCGGTGCGTGTCGGGTCGATCTGGTGCATGGGCCGGCCCCTCGTCTCAGACAATCTCGAAATGGGCGTTGCGGGGCTTGTTGCCGTTGATCGCGGTGATGTCCTGGGGACAGGCCGAGAGGCAGATCACCAGGTCCATTTCGGCGCGCATCAGGATGTTGTCGCCCTTCTTGTAGCCGGGCGGATTGGGTTTGATGGTGCCATCGGGTTCGACCGGGGTGTTCTGCCAGAGATTGAACGGTGAGGGCGTCTCGGTGATCTTGTAGCCCGCGCCGATCATGGCTTCCCACAGGTTGTCCGTGCAGTTGCGGTGGTACGTCTTGCAACCAAGCTGTTCGTAGCGATAGCGGTCGCAGGCCGCCAGCAGGGTGTCGTGGGCGCCGTCCGCAGTGTCTTCCATGATCTTGAGGATCGGTCTGCGCAGGTTGGTGACCATAGTGTCACCGCGTTTGGGGCGGTAACGCTCGAACGCGACCCGGCAATGTTCCATCGACATGTATTCGGCGGTGTTGGCCGCGTTGAACGCCCAGCAGTCGACCACCTGGGTGCCGTGGGTGTTGATCACCCGGACCTTCTTCCCCTTTTTCACGAACGCGGCGCTGGCGTGCCGTGCTGGAATGGTCAGGCGCTCCGGTGCCGACTTGGTGCTTGCCATGGTTGGTTCTCCCCTGTTTGTCAGAGATTAGCGGGTTGATAGTGTTTCTCCAGCATTTCCGGATGACCGGCGATGCACAACACGAAGGGCAAAGCGCATGCGCCAACGTGCCGAATCAGCGGGATCGCCTGAGACACGCGAGGTTCCCATCGGGACCGTGCGGGAAGCCATGCAGCGGCTGTTGCGGGGCGTGGGGTATGACGGTGAGGCGGCGGCCGATCTGGGCGAATCCTTTCTGGAGCCGGAACTGCGGGGCCATGCCAGGCAGGGCTTCGACCATCTGCTCTATTACTTCATCCCGCTTGTCGTGGCGGGACGCATCGACCCCGATGCCGAGATCACGCTCACCCGTGAAGGACCGGCCTATGCCCTGCTGGATGCGGGCCGTGGCGCCGGCCATTTCGCCGTCAACCGGGCCGTTGATGTCGCCGTTGCCAAGGCGCGCGCGGCCGGATGCTGCGCGGTGGGCGTGAACAACGCCATCGAAGTCTACATGGTGGGGCTCTATGCGGAACGCGCGGCACGGGAAGGGCTGGTGGGCCTCTTCTTCACGGATTCGACTGCGATTGTGCATCCCACGGGCGGAGCCGAACGGGTCATCGGGGCCAATGTCTTTGCCGTGGCGGTGCCCACCACGGGACCGGACCCGTTCCTGATGGATCTTTCCGTGCTCAACGGCGCGGGGCCTTCGGCCGTGGCCGAGATCGCGCGGCGTGGCGGCCTGTTGCCCGAAGGCATTGCCGTTGATGCCGAGGGGCGGATGACCCTGGACCCCGCAAAGGTCCTGTCGGGCGGGGCCATGAGTCCCTTTGGCGGACATCGCGGTTATGCCATGGCGCTCTCCATCGCCTTCCTTTCGGCAAGCCTGGTGGGGGCCGATGTGGGGCGGGGGCTCTACAGCCATGTTCCCTCGACCCAGTTCCGCAGCGACGGCAGCCGGGACGATGACTGGATCGATCACATGGACGAAGACCGTTATGGCGCCCACGGCGGCAAGGGCCACCTGTTCATCGCGATTGATCCCGAAGCGTTCGGTGATCCCGGTGATTTCCGGCAATCCGTGTCGGCTTACGTCGAAGAGGTGAAGGGTTCGCGCAAGGCGCCGGGCATCGAGGAAATCCTGATTCCGGGCGAACGTTCCTTTGCTGCGCGGCGTCAGTCGCTCGCGCGGGGGACCGTGCCCATCGACACGGCGGCCTGGGCAGAAGCACAGAAGGTTGCCGCCAAGCTGGGCGTGGAGCTTCCGGGCTAGGTTCCCTCAGCGATACTTGCTGGAGAAGTATTCGCGGATGAAGGCGCGGTAGAGCCGGAAATGGGTCTTTGCGCGTTTGAAGGCGGTGTCGCTGAGTTCTTCCGCGCCTGCTTCATGTTCGTGTTCGAGCGCGCGCATGGCACGGCTGATGCGTGCTTCCTTCACGACCCCGGGAAGCCGGACGGCAGCGGCATCGATGGCCTCCCGCGCACGCGCCTTGATCGCCTTGGCATCATCGACGATGCGTTTGGCGTCTTCCAGGGAAAGTTCTTCGCGGTCATGGGCGCGGAGCAGGGAACAGCGGAAGGCCTGACAGATGGCCGGGCGGGTCTCGTAAACCTGACAGGCGCCGTTCTGTCCCAGTTGGGTGCAGGGAAACTGCAGGTTTCTCGAGCCTTTGACGTCCTCATAGAACACGCTGTCGCCGAGCCGGGCGCGTTCATCGTCGTCGAGTTTGGCATGGCTGAAGAGCGAGCCGTTGCAGCACATCGAGCAGTAACAGCAGAGGCTGTCTTCGATGGCGGTTCCGGTGGTCATGGGCCTGCCGTGGCCTTCAGAAATCGCTGTTGCAGAGCTGGCGGGCGACCCAGGTCATCTGGTTTTCGGTTCCCTCTGCATCCGGGGTGCCGAAGAAGGCGATGACCATGTCCCGGCGCGGGGAGATGTAGAGCCCCTGACCGCCGTAGCCGCCCTTGAAGAAGTCGCCGTCGGCCATGACGAAGTCCCACTGGTAGGTGTTGTGGCGGGGCTGTTCGCCCAGTTCTTCGGTCAGCTTGGGGCCGAGCGTGCCCTCCATGAAGAGGTCGGGGCGGCCGTGGTTGAGGATCTTGTCGAGCGCCCAGTCACTGACCACCGGGCCCTGCTTGCCTGAGCGACCGGTGGGCGTGAAGGCCAGACCCAGGCGCGCGACATCGCGCAGGGTGGCCGAGATGCCGCCATGGGTGGCCGGTGCGTTGGCATTGCGCGAGACCGAAATGAGCGCATCGGATTCCGCGCCGATCCGCGACCAGAGCAGCTCGGTCGCAATCTCGTTGAACGGTTTCTGGAGGATGTGTTCTGCCAGCCAGCCCAGGACGAAGGTGTTGACCGAGGTGTATTCGAACGCCTGCCCGGCCGGGATGCGACGTTCCAGTTTGGGCATAAAGGCATAAGGCGTGTCGCTGGTCTCTGCTGTGGGTGCGAGCCAGCCCAGGCTTGCCTTGTAGTGGTAATAGGGTTGTTCCGGGTTGGAATAGGCATCCGGGATGCCTTCTTCAGGGCAGTCGATGCCTGAGGCCATGTCGAGTACGTCCAGCACGCTGGTGCCGTCCCAGGCCGAACCTGCGAGGTCGGGGAGGTAATGCCGGATACCCCGTTCACACTCGATCAGGCCACGGTCTTCCAGAATGCCGATGATGGTGGAAACGAAGATCTTCGTGACCGACATCAACAGGTGTTTGTCGAAGGGCCGCATGCGGGGATAGCGCTCGAAGACAATGTCGCCACCGCGCGTGATGACTACGCCGTTCACGGGTGCGGCTTCGACATAGTCCTCCAGCGCCATGGTTCCCAGGGTGCTTTCGACCTCACAACGCGCGATGTCTTGGTCCGGTACCTCACCGAGACTGCAGATTTCACCGCTGCGATGGATGAGTGCGTGCTGGAAGAACTCGGGCATATGCAGAAATGCGTAATGCATCAGATCCGGCGTGTCGGACCAGTTCTGCAGAGTCGTTTGCTCGTGGCGTTCGCGTGCTGCGTCGAAATCGTACTGTCGCGGCCTGCCTGCCATGTCAGAGGTTCTCCGATCTATCCCGTAGTGTGTGTCATGCCGCCACCAGGGCAGCACCATGCTCCTGGGCCATGACGTTTACCGCTATTCTCCGTTCGGGCCGAGATAAACCTCGACATGGGCCTGCCCCCTCTCTACACAGGCTCCACTATGGCCGGTTAGCCTCAGTTGGTAGAGCACCGATTTTTAAATCGGATGTCCCAGGTTCAAGTCCTGGACCGGCCATCATTTTCCTCTCGATTATCCCTGGATTGCAGACCCCCGATACGGACGGCGGGCTCTATTGTCTTGTGCGCACGAAACCTGCACGGAACTCACATCAGGGATGCACCGGCTCGGTACCGCACCAGTTGGCCATGAAAAGGGCGACGGCCTTGGTGACCTGGCGGATGGATTGAAGTTCGACCCGTTCGTCAAAGCCGTGGATGCGCTCGGATTTCGGTCCATAGACCAATGCGGGCGTGTCGTCGTAGAGCACGAAGACGCGGCCATCGAGATAGGCCGGGGTGACGGAATCCAGAAGTTCGCGCTGGAAGATTTCCGCATGGCAGCCGCGCAGGCAGGCCTCGGCCTCGCCGCCTTCTTCCAGCACATAACCCTCTGCCGTGAATCCGTTATAGGTAATGGCCGGGGGATGGCTGGAAAGATAGGGATCCTCGCGCAGGGCGGCGCGAATCGCCGTTTCGATCTCGGCCTGGGCATCGGCGACCTTCACGCCTGGATAGATACCCGCGCGCACATCGATGCGGCACCAGCAGGGGACCGACGAGGCCCAGTCACCGCCCTCGATACGTCCGATGTTGATGGTGATGGGCTTTTCGAGATCGCTGAAGAGTGGGATGTCGGCCTTGCGCGCATTCCACTGGGTTTCGAGATCCTGCAGGGCGTCAATGATCTTGTAGGTCGAGATGATGGCGTTGCTGCCGACATTGGATTCCAGCACATGGGCGGGGCGGCCACGAACCTCGACCGAGAACCATATGACCCCGACATTGGCGCGGGTGAGGTGCTCGTCGCTGGGTTCGGTGATGATCGCGGCATCGGCGTGGTAGCCGCGTGTGAGGCAGGAAAGCGCGCCGTTGCCGGTGCATTCCTCTTCCGTGACCGATTGCAGGTAGACCGTGGAGGCCGGCTGCACACCTGCGCGTTTGAGCGCATCGAAGGCATAGAGGTTGATGCCCAGCCCAGCCTTCATGTCGCCTGCGCCGCGGCCATGCATCCAGCCATCGACAATCGCGGGTTCATAAGGCTGGAAGGACCACATATCGAGCGGGCCGGTGGGCACAACATCGATATGACCGTTGAGGATGAGGCTCTTTCCCTTGGCTTCGCGCGGGCGGTGCGCGCCCACGACGTTGATGGCGTTGTCATAGTTGACGGCGACCGGGGAAAAGCCGGGGTGATCCCTGATCGTGTCGACATCGATGGCCCAACGATCCATGGCGAGGCCGCGTCCGCGCATGGCTTCGAACATGAAATCCTGGGCGGTGTGTTCCTGACCGCGCTGGGAGGGATGGCGCACCAGATCCTGGGTGAAGGCGATCTGATCATCGAAACCTTCATCGACGGCGGCCAGAATGTCGTCGGCAAGTTTGCGGTCGAGCATGATGGGAATCTCCGGTTCGGGGACGTGATTCCTTGCACATCTGCCGGGCCGTATTAAGTGACGTGTTCTGATCACTTGGCCAGATTCCGCTCATGGATCGGCAGGCGGAATCCCCAGCAAACTCTTCACGTCTTCGAGGATGTCCTTGGCGTGGCCGTTTTCGAGGTCCGGGCCCAACGTCGTGACCACGCCGATCGTGAGGTCCTGACCGGCAAGGTAGCCGGGCAGATAGGTCGCGATGCCGTCATAGCCGCCAAAGGAGAACGACTGGGAAATCCAGGGATGGTTCACCAGAACGCCATAGGCGTAGTAAAAGTCGGGGCGGTTGAAACTGTCGCCCACGCTGATCGGCGCTGTCAGGGCTTCAAAACCCGATTCCGAAAGCAGGGCGCCGGAACCAAGTGCGCGCATCAGGGCGAGCATGTCGGCCATGTCGGAGGTGAAAAATCCGGTGTGGGAGGTCCAGGAAGGACTCCAGTAGGTCGCGTTTTCGAATGCACCGCGCTCGTCCGTGTAGGCATGCAGAACCGGTGCGGACAGTGCCGCATCCTCCCGGTAGTGCAGCGCGCTCAGACCAAGGGGTGAGACCACACGCAACTGAACCAGACTGCGCAGGGAATCTCCGGTGATGGCTTCGAGAACCTGGCCGAGGATGATGAAGTTGGCATGGGAGTATTGAAAGCCTTCGCCCGGATCGAATGCCATGCCCATGGAAAAGGTGATGGCGGTGAGCTCATGGGGCGTCCAGATCCTGAACACATCGTCGCAGAACGCCTCGATGAAGCCGTCGTCACGTACATAGTCGCGATAGCCCGAGCGCGAGGCGGCCAACATACCCACGTTGATGGCATCGGCGTGAGGATAGTCGGGAAACCAGGTTGCGAGCGGCGTATCAAGCGACACGACGCCCTCGTCGACAAGCTGTAACAGGATGGTCGTCAGCGTCGTGATGGAAAGGGCGCCAATGCGGAAATGCATGTCAGCCGAGGCCGGTGCGCCCGGCAGCGACTCGCCGGCCGCAACGATCACGGGCGGGTTGTCTCCAGCCTGAATGCCCACGATCAACCCGGTGACGCCCTAGTTCTCGCGCAGTTCCACAAGAAGTGGCGCAAGTCCTCCGGCATCTGTGCTCGCAACTGACCCCTCGGATGTGGCGGGCTGAACCGAAGCGAACAACATTGCGGCGATCACCGGCAGCAGAAGGCGCCGTGAGACGAGAACATGTCCAATGCGCATGGAAGGACTCCTCGAAACTGGATTCTTCCCGTTTAACACGCTCAGGGGTCTGCATCCTATCGAAAGACCGGGCACGCGGGGCTATGGTCCGGTTCTCCAGCAATCGGGAATGGAAGTTGAACGATGAATCATGAAGGCAAGGTTGCCGTGGTGACCGGCGCGGCGCAGGGTATCGGTCTTGCCTGCGCGCAACGGCTGCATGCCGAGGGTGCGAAGGTCATCCTGAGCGATGTGCAGGTTGAAAAGGCCATGGCCGAAGCGCAGGCGCTCGATGCCAGCGGCAAGAGCGCAATCGGCTGCAGGACCGATGTTTCGGTGCAGGCCGAAATGGCCGACCTGGTGGGCATGGCCGTCGAGACCTTCGGCAGTCTCGACATCATGGTCAACAATGCGGGCATGGGTATCGGCGCCAGTGTGCTCGATATCAGCGAGGCTGATTTCGACAAGGTGATGGGCATCAACCTGAAGGGCACGTTCTTCGGTTCGCAGGAGGCCGCCCGCGTGATGGTCAATCAGGAAAGCGGCGGGGCCATCGTCAACATGTCCTCGGCCCAGGCGCTGCTCGCGATTCCCGAAAGCGTGCCCTATGGCATCTCCAAGGCAGGCATCAACCAACTCACGCGCATCTTCGCCATTTCGCTGGCCAGCCGTGGTGTGCGCGTGAATGCCGTGGGGCCTGGCACGATCCTGACGGAGCTGGCGAAAAACGCCGTGCTGACCAGTGAGGAATCCTATCGCAAGATCCTTTCGCGCACGCCGATCGGGCGCTGTGGCGAGGTCGAGGAGGTCGCTTCGGTGGTGTCGTTCCTTGCCAGCAGCGATGCATCCTATGTGACGGGCCAGGTGATCTATCCCGATGGCGGGCGCATGCCGGTGAACTACACCATGCCGGTCGATCACCTGCCGCCGATCTGAACCAGAAGGAGAGACGCCATGCTGCGGTTCGACACACCAACGACCCAGGCCTTCTGGGAGAAAGCCTGTACCGCGACCGGGATTGATCCCGCGACAACCCATCATGCCGGGACTTTTGCCGAACCCCGCACGCCCGACCGCGCTGCCTTCATTGATGTGCTGGCCGGGATGGCCGCCCGTGGCCAGAAGCGCGGCACGGCTCACATGAAGCTGCAGTTCGAGCAGGAGGCGATCCCCATGCGCAAGCCCGGCGATTGCTGGATCGTGACGACGACAGCAGGCGAGCCTACCTGTGTGGTGCAGATCACCGGTGTGGCGATCACGCCGTTCGAGGATGTGGGCGAGGCGTTCGCGGCATCCGAAGGGGAAGGCGATCTGAGCGTTGCGCATTGGCGCGGCGCGCATCTGCAGTATTTCAAGGATCAGTGCGCCAAATGGGGCCATGTCTGGCGCGATGACCAGCCCATCGTGTGCGAGAGTTTCGAACTGGTGTACGGGGGCAAGGATGAATCTGGAGCTTGAAGGCAAGGTTGTCGTCATCACCGGTGGTGCGTCGGGGATTGGCCGCGCCACGGCCTTGGGTGCCGCGCGTGAGGGCGCGAAACTTGCCCTGATCGACCAGAGTGATGCCAAGTCCGTTGCCGGGGAAATCGCCGATCTGGGCGGCGAAGCCCTGGCGCTTGGCTGCGATATCCGTGATGCCGCCACGGTAGAGGCGACCATGGCACGGATCGTGGAACGGTTTGGCGGCATGGACGTTCTGGTGAACAGCGCCGGGGCGGCGGGCAGCGTGCGCAAGCCTGTCATCGAAACCTCCGATGCGACCTGGGACCTGACCATCGAGACGAACCTTCGCGGCACCTTCAATCTGTGCCGGGCAGCCCTGCCAGCCCTGCGGGAGCGCGAGGGCACCATCATCAACATCGCCTCGGAACTGGGCCTCATCGGCACGGCAAATCTGGTCGTCTATGGCGCCAGCAAGGCCGGTGTCATCAACTTCACGCGTGGGCTTGCGGTCGAGGAGGGCGAATACGGCGTGCGTGTGAACTGCGTGTGCCCCGGCCCGGTCGACACGCCGTTTGTGCATCACAAGCCCGGCGCGCCGAAAAATGCGCCAGCGGCCGCAACGATCATGGGACGCATGGGAGAGCCCGAGGAGATTGCCGATGTGATCCTGTTCCTGGCCTCGCCACGCGCGTCCTACATGACCGGTGCCATCGTGGTCGCCGATGGTGGCGCGACAGCGCACTGAACAAATCACCCGAAGGAGACTCTGTCATGCCGATCTTTACTGCCAAAGAAGCCGAGGCCGGCGCTGAAATTTTTCCCGATGGCGCCTGGACCAACATCCTGGCGGATGGCGAGCATCAGCAGTTCCTTTGGGCTCGGTTTGACCCGGGCAGTGTCTACAGGCTGCATTCCCATCCCTATGAGCAGAGCAGCGTGATGCTGCAGGGGCGCATGCGTCTGACGGTTGGCGATGAGGTTCGCGAGATCGGCCCCGGCGACATGTGGTTTGCGCCGGCCGGTGTGCCCCATGGCGGTGAAATCCTGGGAGAGGAACCCGTCGTCTTCATCGATGTCTATGCGCCCCATAGCGGTGGCGTGGGCAATGACGTGACGTATTACTGAGCCTGCTCAGTTGAGCGCCGCAACGGTCTCCAGCGCGGCTTCTAGCTGGGCTGCGACTCCGCTGCGCGCATCTGCATAGTCTTCCGCGAACAGGGCCGTGCCGATGGTTACGGCATCAACGCCCAGATCGTGGAGCCTGTGCAACTGCTCGGATCCGCTGATCGAGCCAGCGACAATGAGTTCGCCGTTTCCGAGCCCTTCGCGCGCCGCGCGCACGAGATCAAGCGGGTCGGCATCCACGGCGCGATAGGCCAGCAGATCGACACCGGCCGCGCCGGCCGCCATGAAGGCGCGGCAGTGTTCGGCAATCTCTTCGGGGCCGCCTGCCAATTGCGTGGGGTGACCTTTCGGGAACCCGGCAAACGGGAAGTACGCGATGTCGCTGCCGGCAAGAACGGGAAGGACGCTTTCGACATCCGTGCCACCCAGCAGGCGGTCGACCGGCAGGTCACGCCCTGCTCTGACCGATTGCAGGCAGGCCTGGGGTGTTTCGCTGACAATTTCGAGATAGCTGGTTGCACCGGCCGCATGAATACGCTGGTTCAGGGCGTGGAGGATATCAGGCGCAACACCGATGTCCTTGAAGCCGATATCCCTGATCCCCAGAGGCAGCACGGCCTCCAGCACATCGAGGCAATGCTCTACCGTGCGGTCGTTGTGGGTGAGCATGAAAATCAGCTTCATGGGCCGCCTTTCCAGGACAGACTGAACCTGAGGCAGAATCGTTGTTCCTGCAACGTCATGGAACCATGATGATGTGTATAGTTGCCGAGCTGATCGCATGAGGGTTTGGAGGTCGAGAGCATGAATACGGGCAGACGGTTCGATTACATCGTCATTGGGGCCGGTTCGGCGGGCTGTGTCATGGCCAACCGACTGAGTGAGGATGCCGGAACATCTGTGCTTCTGCTGGAGGCAGGCGGCAAGGATTCCAGCATGTTCATTCATATGCCGGCGTCAGCGGCTCTTGCCGCGCGCGACCCGAAGATCACCTGGGGATTCCAGACTGATCCGGAACCCTATCTGGATGACCGCACGGTCGATGAGATTCGCGGGCGGGTCCTGGGCGGCTCGTCCTCGGTCAATGGCATGGTCGCCAACCGGGGCAATCCGCGTGACTACGACGGCTGGGCCGCCAATGGGTTGCCCGACTGGTCTTTTGCCCATTGCCTTCCCTATTTCCGCAAGATGGAGACCTTTGACAAGGGTGCCGATGACTACCGTGGCGGCGACGGCCCCCAGCACATCGAGACCTGCCCGGCGGACAATCCGCTGGACCAGACCTTTGTCGCAGCGGGCAGGGAGGCGGGATATCCCTATACCGAAGACCAGAACGGTCGCCAGCATGAAGGCTTCCACATTGCGCAGAGGTTCACGCGGGACGGCAAACGCTGGAGCACGGCTGCGGGCTATCTGAAACCGGTTCTATCGCGCCCGAACCTGACCCTGCAGACCCAGACCCAGGTGCACCGGGTCGTGTTTGACGGCAAACGTGCCATCGGCGTGGAGGTCGGCCATCAGGGTGTGGTGGAGAGCGTGGAGGCCGAGCGTGAGGTCATCCTGTGCGGCGGGGCAATCAGTTCACCCCAGGTCCTGCTGCTGTCGGGTGTCGGCGATGCTCAGCATCTTTCAGAGCACGAGATGCCGGTTGTTGCGCATGTTCCCAGCGTCGGTCGGCACATGGAGGATCACCTGATCGTGCCGATCCAGTACACGACGTCCAAGCCGGTTTCGGTTGCGCGCAAGCTTGGCCAGCTGGGGCGCTGGAGCCTTGGCCTGCAATGGCTGCTGTTCAAGAAGGGGTTGGGCACGACGAACTTCTGCGAGACCGGCTGCTTTTTCCCCAGCACCGACGACGCACCCTATGCTGACATGCAGCATGAGTTCTATGCCTTGCGCGCAGGCATTGGCGATTCCGAGAGCAGTGCCGCCGAAGGGTTCATGTTCTCCATGGGCCTGATGCGTCCCGACAGCCGAGGACGCGTCAAGCTGAAGTCGGCCAATCCGACCGACCATCCATCGTTCCGCTTCAACTATCTCGAAGCTGCCGATGACTGCAAACGAATGATCGAAGGCGTGCGGCGAACGCGTGAGATGGTGCATCAGTCCGCCTGGGATCGCTATCGGGGCGAGGAAGTGACGCCGGGGCCGCAGATCAAGTCGGATGACGAGATCCTGGCGTGGATTCGCGAGGTCGGGTCAACGGAATTTCATCCCTGTTCAACCTGCCGCATGGGCACGGACGAAGGTTCGGTGACCGATTCGGAGGGTCGGGTGCACGAGGTTGAAGGCCTGCGTGTGGTGGATGCCTCGATCATGCCCAACAACGTGACGGCCAACCTCAACGCGCCCGTCATCATGATAGCCGAGAAAATCGCCGATCGTGTGCGGGGGAAGACGCCCCTGGAACCGCTGCATCCGCCCCTGGGGTGATGCGCTGCTTTCAGACCGTCAGGAAACCGCCGTCGACGAAGATGGTGGTGCCGGTGGTGAAGGAGGCCGCATCGCTGGCGAGATAAACCGCGGCGCCCGCGATTTCGTCCGGCTGCGCCCAGCGGCCCATCGGAACACGCTGCAACAGGCGTTCGCGTTCTTCACGTTTGTCTTCGCCCAGGTATTGAGTCATGCCGGTTTCGGTCGGGCCGGGACCGATCGCGTTGACCCGCACGCCCTTCCTGGCGAGGTCGAATGCCATGCCTTTGGTCAGCATGGCACCTCCGGCCTTGGCCACGCTGTAATGGGCAAAGTCACGGCTGGTGACTTCGGAAAGCTGAGAGGTGACATTGATGATGGAGCCGCCGCCGGTGGTTACCATATGGCGCGCCGCTGCCTGTCCGCACAGGAACAGTGAAGTGAGATTGACGCGCAGCATGCGCTCCCATTCTTCGAGCGTCATATCGAGAATGTTGCAACCCTTGCCGGGGATACCTGCCGCACAGACCAGCGCGTCGATACGCCCGTGCCGTGCAACGGCAGTTTTCATGATCTCGTCAACCGCTTGGGGGTCGGCGACATCCGCGATCTGATGACTGACATCATGGCCCTCGTCGACGAGATCGGTTGCGGTCTGCGCCACGCCTTCTGTAGCAAGATCGACCGCCAGAACCGAAGCGCCTTCCCGTGCAAACGCCTGCGTGATGGCCCGCCCGATGCCGCTGGCAGCGCCCGTCACAATCGCTTTCTTGCCGTCGAGCTGCGCCATGGTTTTGCTCAGGTCGTCTTGAGGATCGTGTCGGCGGCTTTCTCGCCGATCATGATGGTGGTGAGGTTGGTATTGGCACTCACCACGCAGGGCATGATCGAGGCATCGGCGATCGAAAGACCCTCGACGCCGATCACCCGGCACTGGGGGTCGGTGACAGCGTTGGGATCATCGGCCCGGCCCATGCGGCAGGTCGCGCTGGCATGCCAGCTTCCCCCGGCGTGATCGCGGACCCAGTCCTTGAGCGCCGGCCTGTCGGTCATCAGCTTGTGGAGATCGATGCCGGGGCTGATGAAACGCTCCATCATCATCCTGCGGGTCGCGGGGAAGTCGAGCATGACGGCGGCAGCCTTGGTCTTGAGCCAGTTGTTGGCGCTGACGACGGCAAGATCGCGGGCCTTTTCGCTGAACGTGCCGGGAAAGGCGCCGAGGACCCCACCGCTGATCGCCGGGTTCTGCATCAGGCGGTAGGACAGCAGCATGGAATCGGTAAGCCGCTCGAGATCGCGATCATCAGCGAACTGATTGAACCGGATGCGCGGTTCGTCATCAGGGTCGCTGGAATTGAGCGTGACGTGGCCTTCCGAGAACGGTTTGTTGACGCACACAACAAAGCCGCCGAGCAGATGGCCCAACGGGTGCCAGCCGCCCCGGTTGTTGGCGAGCGCGAACATGTCGCCCGGCGGGCAGCCCTCGAGGTTCGAGGAGTACCGCAGGCCCAGGTGAATGTGGCGGCGCATGTTGGGCGGCATGCGCAGATTGCGTTTCACATGGGTGACGAGCGTAACGGTGGGGTGGTCCTGCAGGCCGTGGCCGACCCCGGCGCGGTCAGCCACCATGTCGATGCCATGAGACTTCAGCTCGGCTGCCGGACCGATGCCTGAGCGCATGAGCATCGACGGGGTGTGGAAGGCGCCACAAGAGAGCACGACATGACGTGCCTTCAGGGTCTGGCGGTGGCCGTCTCTGCGCATGGCGACACCCGTGACCCGTGTGCCGTCGAACAGCACACGCTCGACCTGGCTGTGGGGCCAGATCTCCAGGTTCGGAAGGGCACGGGTTTTGGCATCAAGGAACGCTTCGGCGGTCGAGACGCGGTGACCGTCCGGGCCGCCGCTGGGATGGTTGTTGAGCGCCATGGGGAACAGGCCGTCCTCGAACTCGCCATTGTGGTCTTCGAGTTCGGTGTAACCGTCGTCCAGCATGGCGAGGCGCGCCGCTCTGGCGAAGCCTGGCCAGTTATCCTCACGGATACGGCGGATCGGAAGCGGACCATCGCTGCCATGCATGGCATTGGCATAGTCGAGATCGGATTCGATGCTGCGGAAATAGGGCAGGACGTCGTCGAAACCCCAGCCCTCGGCGCCGCGTTCCACCCATTCCTCGTAATCCCAGGGCACGCCGCGAATGGCCATCATGCCGTTGATGCTGGAGCCGCCGCCCATCAGCTTTGCCTGTTCGTAGCGGCGCGGCACGGGCTTCCTGTTGTCGCTCAGTTTCTCGTAATGGACGCGCAGCTTCTTCCAGTGCCAGACGCTGTTGAAATAGGCGACGCTGGGATAGGCATCCCGTACCGCCTCGGGAATGGCATCGGGCGGGGTATCGGCTCCGGCCTCGAGCAGCAGAACGCGACGTTCGGGATCGGCCGAAAGGCGGTTCGCCAGCACGGCGCCGGCGGAACCGCCACCGACCACGATGTGATCCCAGGTCTGATCGTTACTCATCGGCAAAGAAATCCGTCGGCCAAGGGGTCGCTGTCTTCAACAACCAGGGTGGAAAAGGCGGAAAGCCAGGCTTCGCCGTCGATGCGGGGGCGTATCGCGGCATAGCCTTCATGCTCGAGCGTCTCCTCGATCCGGCATCGATAACGTGTGCCCAGGATGCTCTCGGCCAGATAGGTCTCGCCGATCTGCAATGCTCCGCGTGCATGCAACGCAGCGAGCCGGGCGCTCGATCCGGTGCCGCAAGGCGAACGGTCGAACTTGTGGCCCTCCAGAACAACCAGATGGCGGGCGTGATCGGGAGCGTGTTCGTTGACGAACAGGACCGAGCCGACCGGTGCGTCGAGCACGGCGTTGGTGGCGGTTTTGATCGCCATGCCCTTTCGGCAGAGAGCGCCGGCATGGTCGGGTTCGATGGTCCAGCCATGGGCCGTGGCATCGACCATGGCAAACCGGCCGCCACAATAGACGATGGTTGCCTCGATCATGCCGAGCTCGGGCACTTCAAGGATCAGACTATCGCGTTCGACATGGGCCGGGACGTTGAGGATGGAAGCGGTGATGGCGCCGTCCTGGGCGCGCGAAACGCCGACCTCGACGATTCCCGCAGGCGTTTCCAGGGTGAAGCTGGCAGAGCCGTCGTCCAGCGAGACCTGGCCGGTTGCCACGAGTGTGCGGGCAAGCCCGATGGTCGCGTGGCCGCACATGTCGAGATAGACGTAGGAGGAAACGAAAAACGCGCCGAAGTCCGCCGCGCTGCTTTCGGTCATAACTGCGCCGACCATGGCGGCATGGCCGCGCGGTTCGTGCAGCAGACGCCCGCGCAAGTGGTCATGGCGCTGGCGGAAATCATCACGGCGGGCAAGCACTGTCGCCCCCTTGAGAGGTGGCATGCCGCCCATGATGGC
>CALIUG010000267.1 GCA_938048755.1 uncultured Alphaproteobacteria bacterium | reverse complement strand
CAGAGCCCGGCAACGCAGGCCGTCCAGACCAGCAGCCAACCCAGCAGGTACCCCAGGGGCACGCTGCCGACATCGCCCAGAAACAGCTTTGCGGGATGCCAGTTCAGAACCAGGAAACCCGCGGCAGAGCCGGCCAGAACCGCCGCCAGGGGCGCCCGCGACCAGTCGCCGCCCTGCGCACCGACGAAGATCAGCACGGCCAGCGCAAGCCCGCCGCCGATGGTGATGGTCTCGATGCCGGCAATGCCGTCGATCCCGTCCATGAAGTTGAAAAGGTTGATGAACCAGACCCAGGCAAGACCCGTGACCACCCGGTCCAGCCAGAACGGAAGCATGCCGTCAAACAGCAGGGCGCTTTCGGGCAGAAGTGCCAAACCCAGAACAACAGCAGCAACATGCCCGGCAAACCGCGGAAGCTGATGCAGACCGCGAACATCATCGACAAAGGAAAGTGCGGCCAGAACGAAGGCTGCCACCAGGATCGGCCACACATCACCCAGAATACCCGTCAGCAGGGACAGGAAGAGCCAGCTGGGCAGCACCAGGCCCATGACGGCCAGACCGCCGCCCCTGGGCACCGGGCGGTCGTGGCTGGAACGCTCGTTGGGGCGGTCCATGACGTCACGCGCGGCAAGCAGCTCCAGCACCATGCGTGCTGCGGCCCATGTTGCAAAGCCGGTCAGAGGTACTGCGATCAGGGTGACCAGAATCATGGGGCCGCTTATAGAACAGTTGTTCCGGCACGGGAATCCGCCCACCGCGAAGGGAGCCTGGCGGTTTCATGCCCCGGTGAAATGGGTTAACCCAAGAACGACAGGTTGGAACACCCGATGCTTGCAGACCAGACACAGCCCCGGCCGGCAACCGGGAACAGACGCGAGGTCATCGACACCCTTGGGGTCCTGGCCCTGGGTGCGGCGATTCCGCTGCTGATCGCGGGTCGCGGCGCCTTGGGCGCGGCGGCCGTTGTTGCCCTGCTGTGCCTGCTGACCAGTGTGCCCGGACGCAATCTGGCCCACGGCATCAACGAATCCTTCAAGTCTCCCCTGGGTGGGGCGGTCTGGTTCACCTTTGCCGTCTGGCTTGTCTCGGTCGCGGTGTCTCCCGAGATCGGACGTTCGGCCATGATCTGGCTGCGCATGGTTGCCCTGTTGACCGCCGGCACCGCGCTTGCGGTGGTGCTGCGCCAGCGTGAGGATCTGCTGGAACGCACCCTGCGCGCACTGGTGATTGCGTCCATGGCAGGCGTCGTCATGGGACTCATAGCCCTCCACCTTCTGCCCGAAGGGTTTTCCTGGCTGCGCGGGCATTCCCAGGACGCTGTCGCAACGGAGATTCTCAAATCCTATGGCACGGCGGTCGCCTGTCTGATGCCGGTGGTCCTGTGGGCCGGCTGGCGCGCAGGCGGAGTCTGGCGCGTCATCGTTCTGGTTTTCCAGATTCTGGCTGTCGCCCTGCTCTTCTCGTTGCAGAGCCGTTCGGGGCTGGTCGCGGCAGGGCTGGGCCTTGGTGTCGTCGGGGCCTGGCTTGCCCTGCGCCGTCTGGGGCGTTGGGGCGTCGTTGCCGTCATCCTTGTCGCGGCCGGATTGCTGGTCGCCGTGTTTCTGGACAACGAACGCAACAACACCATCGACGCGGCGCTGGGCCTGCCCACATGGCTGGTTGATGCGCACCGACAGGCAATCTGGAACTTTGCCCTGTCCAATCTTTGCGGCGCACCCTGGTTCGGCACCGGGTTCGACATGATCACGCGCCTTCCCGGCGCACAGGACATCGTTGCGGGGTCGACCGCTGAAATCCTGCCGTCCCATCCCCACAACTTCGCCGTCGAAGTTCTGATCGAGACCGGTGTGATCGGATTTACCTTCTTCGCCGTGACCCTGCTGCTGCTTCTGGCGGGCGGTCTGCGTGCCCTGCGCCACTGCGGTGCGGCCGGCGCGGCATTGCTGGGGCTTTCCGCAGCGTTCTGGTTTGCCTCCCTTGTCAGTTACTCTTTCTGGTCTTTCTGGTGGCAGGCGACCTATGTTCTTCTGATGGCGCTGGTTGTCGCCGCGCTGACTCCGGGACAGGTCTCGGCCGGGCTGGGTTTGATGGGAAGCAGGACACGATGAGTCAGACACGCAAGGAACCCCTGGCAGCAGGACGTGAAGTCCTGACCGAAGGTGCCGCATGCCTGACCCTGGCCGCCGAAAGCCTGGGTGAGGATTTTCTGGCCGCGGCACGACATCTGGCAGATCCCGAAAGCCGCACGGTCGTGCTGGGTGTCGGCAAGTCGGGCCATATCGGCAACAAGGTTGTCGCCAGTCTGGTCTCGACCGGCCACCGCGCTGTTTTCATTCATCCCCAGGAAGCCCTGCACGGTGATCTGGCCCAGGCGCGTGATGCCACGCTGGCCATCCTGCTTTCCCATTCGGGCAGCACGGACGAGCTGATCGTGCTTGCTCCCAGTCTGCGCGACCTGGGCGCAAGGATCGTGACCATCACGGCCTGGCGCGATTGTGCACTGGCCCAGGCGAGCGACTGGATCATCGAAACCAGGGTCGAGGCCGAGGCAGGCCTGCACCGTCTGGCGCCCACATCATCCTCCACCACGACCCTTTCCCTGTGTGATGCCCTGATGATCGCCAGCCTGAACATCCGCGGCTTCACGCCCGAGGAGTTTCGCCAGTTCCATCCAGGCGGCCTGCTCGGGCGCAAGCTGATGAAGGTGCGCGAGGTCATGACCTCGGCCGAACGTCTGCCCTGGCTGAAACCCGATGACAGCATCTGGCAGGTTCTTGAAACCATCACCGCCGGTGCGCGCGGTTTTGCCCTGGTTTCCCCGACAGAACCTTCCGGCGGCCTGTCCCTGGAAAACGTCGGCGTCATTTCCGAAGGCGATATCCGGCGTGCCCTGGCCGACCGTGAGGGGTTCGCCAGCCAGACCGCCGGGAACATGATGACGTCAGGTCCCACGACCATCGCAGCCGAAGCCCTGATGCTCGATGCCCTGCGTCTGATGGAAACCAACCGTTTCAGCTTCCTGCTCTGCACCGATGATGACGGCATGCTGGCAGGCGGTGTCCACATGCACGAGATCCTGGCCAGGGACCTCGACATCGCCGTCAAGAGCGATCGGTTGCCCAACGGCCCGCGATGAAACGCTGGTATGTCGTCGCCACCAGGCCGCAGGCCGAAGCACGGGCAGCCCAGCATCTGGCCAATCAGGGCTTTGAGGTCTGGCTTCCGGAATTCCTGAAACGGCGACGTCATGCGCGACGCACGGACACGGTACGTCGGCCGCTCTTTCCGCGTTATCTCTTTGTCCGGATTGATCTCGACGCCGAACAGTGGCGCAGCGTACTGGGCACGGTCGGCGTGATCGGCATGGTGGGTGGTGATCCCCCGACCCCGGTGGCCGACGCCGTGATCGACGCCCTGCGCAAGCGCTGTGACGAGGAAGGCCTGGTCGCCATTGACCCTGCCCTGGGTCTCAAGGAAGGCCAGGCCGTGCGCATCACCGAAGGGCCGCTTGCCGATCTGGAAGGCATCTTCCTCGACATCGACGATCAGGCCCGCATTGCCATCCTGCTCTCGCTCATGGGCCGCACCGTGCGCGTGCAGGCGGATGCGGCGAACGTGGAAGCGCTCTGAAGAGGGTTTTGATTTAATGTCTGATCTGAAAAATGTCTGACCTGAAACAGAATGTCAAAGTCGCGATCCACGAATCGTCATGGTATTTCGGAAATGAAGTGTTGTATAAAATGTGTAAGGAGAACCCTTGCCACATAGAAATTTCTGTAGTTATAGGAAAAATCTGGCTCATTGGTAGAGCCTATGCAGCTGCAATTGAGCGTCGCAGAAATAATACAAATAGCAACTATATCGGGATGATGACTTTTACAAACTTAGTGTCGCTAAGAATATCATTGATTCGAAGCTGGATCAAAAACTATCGATGCTAAAAGATCTTAACTATATAGACGAAACAAATATCTCTTCTATTCTCAACACTCATCATTTCCTAACACAAATATTTAGAAAAATTTCCGGTCTAGAAAAACGATCATTAGCCTCCAAATATCTTCATTTCCATTTTCCGAGCCTATTCTTTATTTACGATTCTCGTGCCAAAAATGCGATTACAGCTCTAGCAAAAACCCTGCCAGAGTTAAAGTACGCAGGTTCAAATGCCAAATATACTAACGCCGACAGAGAGTATCGAATATTCTGTCACCAATGTTTGATTCTATGTAGAAAAATCAAACAAACAACAGACATTCTTCTAAATCCACGAGAGCTTGATAACCTTTTATTGTTTGCCAACCTGACACAGTTCGGCAAACAGATATCTGAAGCAGCTACTCTCGACCCTTTTTAGATCAGGCTGTGTCGCCGCCTTCACCTTCGGGTGCGCGGCGCTTGGCGTGCTGGCGGTAGAGGCTCACGAAATCAACCGGCTCGAGCATGAGCGGCGGGAACCCGCCATCACGCACGGCATCGGCAATGATGCGGCGGGCGAACGGGAAGATCGTGCGCGGCCCTTCGATCAGCAGAATCTGGGGGATCAGGTTCTCTTCCACGCCGGTCAGCGAGAAGACACCGCGATAATCGATCTCGGTCAGGAAACAGTCTTCCTCGTCCTGCTTGGCGTTGGCGTTGATCTTCAGCGAGACCTCGTAAAGCGTTTCGCCCAGTTTGCGTGAGTCAACATTCAGATTGACCTGAACCTGCGGCTTGATGTCGGACTTCGAGAAGCTCTTGGCCCCCTGGGGGTTCTCGAAGGACATATCCTGCAGGAACTGGCTGTGGAGCATCAGCTTGGGCTGTTCCGCGCCGGCTGCGCCAGCGGCAGGAGCAGGGGTGCCGGGGGTTTCTTCGGCCATGTCTTGGTTCTCCGTCAGAGTGCTCGAAATTGGTTGGCGCTGGCTATCACGGACTGATCAACGCGACAACCGGAAGGGGGTCAGAGTAGCGGTCGGTCATCACCGTGTTCGTGAGCCGCGCGGCGCAGCGGGTAGCGTTCAAAACAGGTGTCGATCAGGGCAAGCATCTCAGGGGTCTGCCAGACCTCTACCGCGATGCCCTGACGTTCCAGCAGGGCCTGCGTGCCCGCCGGCACATAACTTTTGGTCTCGGCAACCACCACACGCGCTGCCCGAAAGCGCAGAATGGCGCCGCTGCACATCTCGCACGGCATGGCGGTGGTGAAGACGGTTGCGCCATGAAGACCCGGCTCGATGCTCTCGATGTCACCGGAACGTGACAACCGCGATGCCGCATCTCGATAGGCTTCCATCTCGGCATGCGCCGTGGGATCGCCGTTCTGACGCAGCCGGTTGCGACCACGGCCCAGAACAACACCGTCGCGCGCAACCACCGATCCGACGGGATCACCGCCTTCTTCCAGACTTTCGCGGGCTTCCTCGATGGCCAGCGCCATCAGCTCGGCATCGGTCACGGTCGCGGAGGAGTCAGGCGCGGATCGTTGGCCGGGCGGGGCGGATCATTCACGACTTCCCACTCACCGTCCATGACACGGCCGCCGGCACCGGCGCGCATCTGTATGTCGACATTCTGGACATGACGCGACAGATAACGCCGCAACAGGTGGCGCAGGGGCGGAATCAGCAGGGCAAATCCTACCGCATCGGTGAAGAATCCCGGGGTCAGCAGCATGACACCGGCCACCATGATGCAGACACCGTCAAACGCTTCGACGGCCGGCATGCGATTTTCACGCAAGGCCTGCTGCGCGCTTGCCATCACCGCGCGCCCCTGCCAGCGCACCAATGCGGCACCGGTGACAGCCGTGGCGACACACAGCAAAACCGTCCAGAGCGCGCCGATGACGCTGCCCAGTTCGATGAACAGGAAGACCTCGATCAGCGGGACGGCAAGAAAAATAGCCAGAAGGAGCAGGGGCATGGTTGATCATACTCTCGGTTACGCCATCTCTATGTGGGTGCGGTAGTGTCCTGGTGAAACCCCGTTGTTGCGGTCGAACGCGACTCGACCGCACCGGCTGGAGTCTCTACTGTGCGCTTCCTGCATCGAATGCTCTGCGAACAGGGCAGGACGGCAGACTTGTTCAACACACGAACGCAATGGATCAAACGTGGGCGAAGGTCTTTTCGACATACTGATTTTCGCGGCAATTGCCGCGTTTGTGCTGTTCCGGCTGTTCAATGTTCTGGGACGCAGGACCGGGCACGAGCGCCCGCCGCCGTCGCCAGTGCCGGGTGACGCTGCCAGAGAGCAGGACAATGTGGTGCCCCTGCCCGGGATTGATCCCCAGCCTGAGGATTCCCTTGCGGGTATCGATGGTCCGCTGGGCGCAGGCATGACCCAGATCCGACTGGCCGACGGCAGCTTCGACCCCGAACAGTTTCTGGCCGGCGCCCGCGCAGCCTTCGAGATGATCCTGGATGCCTTCCACAAGGGTGAGCTCGAGAAGGTCAGATCGTTCCTCGACAACGATGTCTATCGCAGCTTCGCCGCCGCCGTTGCGGATCGTGATGCCGCGGAAAACCGGCGCATCATCGAATTGATTGCCATCAACCGGTGTGAGGCCATCGAGGCGGAGATGAAGGGCCGGCAGGCACGCATCACCGTGCGCTTCGAAAGCGATCAGACCGATATTCTGAAAGACAGCGAAGACCGGATCGTCGCGGGTGATCCCAGCACACCCATCGAGGTTACCGATATCTGGATCTTCGGGCGTGATACCAAGTCGCGTGATCCCAACTGGCAACTCGTCGCAACCCGCAGCCCGAACTGACATGCGCGTCGGTGTGCGTCTTGCCGTTCTGGTTGCTGCGACCCTGACGCTGGCCGCCTGTGCCGGGCCGGGCAAGCCGGCAGTCCAGCATGAAGAGGATGGGCCCTTGATCCTGCATCTAGCACCTGCGGAGTTTTCGCAACTGGATGGTTGGGCCGGCGATGATCATGCCGCGGCGCTGGCGACTTATGTGATTTCCTGCGACAAGATCGAAGCCAAGGCCGCTGATGCGCCCATGGGCGGTTCGGCGTCCATGGGACTGGCCGGTGCCTGGCAGGAGATCTGTTCCATTGCACGGGGAACCCGACCACAGGACGCGCGCATTTTCTTCGAGACCTGGTTCCGTCCCTGGCTCGCCTCTGCATCCGGTCAACCCGACGGACTCTTTACCGGATACTACGAGCCGCAACTCCATGGTTCGCTGACCCCGGATGCGACCTACCGTTATCCGCTCTATGCCGTGCCCCAGGAAGAGAACCTGCCAGACCGAGCCGCCATCGATGCCGGCGCCCTGGCCGGCAAGGGGTTGGAGTTGGTCTGGGTCGACAGTGCCGTGGATTCCTTCTTTCTCCATATCCAGGGCTCCGGCCGTGTCACGCTGGACGATGGCAGCGAGCTGCGCATCGGCTATGCCGGCAAGAACGGCCACGAGTACTTCGCCATCCGCCATGAGCTGGTCGACCGCGGCGCGCTCAAGCCCGAGGAAATCACCGCGCAGTCGATCCGTGCCTGGCTTAACGACCACCCGGACGAAGCCTTCGCGGTCATGGCGACCAACCCGTCCTATACCTTCTTCCGCATTCTTGAGGGGCCGGGACCGGTTGGCGCTCAGGGCGTGCCGCTGACACCGGGCCGCAGCCTTGCCATTGACCGGGCACATCTGGCGCTTGGCGTTCCGGTATGGCTTGAGACCACCCTGGTTGACGGAACCCCGTGGGAGCGCCTGATGATCACCCAGGATACCGGCGGGGCGATCAAGGGCCCGGTGCGCGGCGATATCTTCTTTGGCCACGGGCCCGAGGCCGAATGGCATGCAGGACAGATGCAGCATGTGGGCCGGACCTGGCTGTTGCTGCCCCATCTACTTTCAAGCGATGCGCTCGCGTCCCTGCAACCGTGATGACACGCCTTGCACGGTGAGACGCGCACCATCATGCTGACCCCGTCATGACCGAACCCTCCACGTCATCGCCTCGCGTTGCCCTGCTGGTCACCTGTCTGGTCGATCTGGTGCGTCCGTCCGTCGGCTTTGCCGCCGTGAAGCTGCTGGAGGAAGCAGGGTGCATCGTGGAGGTCCCACTGCAGACCTGCTGCGGACAGCCGGCCTACAACTCCGGTGAGCGTGATAAGGCCCGTCTGGTCGCGCGCACCATGCTCGATGCCTTTGAAGGGTATGACCACGTCGTTGCCCCTTCGGGCTCCTGTGCGGGCATGGTGATCAAACACTATCCCGACCTGTTTGAAGGCACGCCCGACGCGGCCCGCGCCAGGAATCTTGCCGATCGTACCTTTGAACTCACCCGGTATCTGGTCGAACAGCGCGGCGTGACCGACCTGGCCGCCGGTCTGGATGCCACGATCACCTATCACGATTCCTGTTCCTGCCTGCGCGAGGCCGGCACCCGCGAACAGCCGCGCGCGCTTCTGGGCAGTCTCGATGGCCTCACCCTGAACGAAGCCCGCGACCGCGAGGTCTGCTGTGGCTTCGGCGGCACCTTTGCCGCCAAGTACCCGGCCATCTCCACGGCCATGGCCACCGACAAAGCCGACCGCATGGAAGAGACCGGCGCTGAAATCGCCGTTGCTGCGGACATGGGCTGCCTGCTCAACATCGCCGGCATCCTCAAGCGGCGCGGCTCGAAGATGCAGGTCCGCCACGTCGCCGAGATCCTCGCCGGCGACACCCAGACCCCCGCCATCGGCGAGGGCGAGGGATGAGCCATACGACCCACTCAGCCGATCCCCAGCGAAGGCTGGGGTCCATACGCCCGGTCGTTTGCGCCTACGCGCCAACACTGAACGACCCCACGGTCGGTGAAGTTTCAGTCAGGGAGTCGTTCAACCACCGGATTCCAATCGCATCATCAATGCATATGGACCCCAGCCTTCGCTGGGGATCAGGTCGGGACGTGGCCACGCCATGACCGTGCATCACCTCACGAGCCGGGACTTCAAGGCGAAGTCGACGGCCGCACTGGAAGACGCGGTGCTGCAGGGCAATCTGGTCAAGCTGAAGGACAACTTCCTGGCCCGGCGCACCAAGGCCAAGGAATCCCTGCCGGAATTCGAGGATCTGCGTGACGCCTCGGTGGTCATCAAGAAACACACCATCGCCCATCTCGATTTCTACCTCGAGGCCTTCGAAGCGGCCGTCACGGCCTCGGGCGGGCGGGTCCACTGGGCGCGTGACGACACCGAAGCCCGCGCCATCGTTCTCGACATCTGCAAGCAGGAAAACGCCAAGACGGTCACCAAGGGCAAGACCATGGTGGGCGAGGAGATCGGCATCAATCCGTTTCTCGAAGCCCACGGCATGACGCCCATCGAGACCGATCTTGGCGAATACATCATCCAGCTGGCCAAGGAACCGCCCAGCCACATCATTGCGCCGGCGATCCACAAGAACCGCCAGCAGGTCGCTGCCCTGTTCAACGAACACCATCCCCATCTGGAGCACCGTGGCGACGACGACGTCGACGGCATGCTGGCCGACGCCCGCACCGTGCTGCGCGAGCAGTTCCTGAAGGCTGATGTCGGCATCACCGGCGCCAACTTCCTGATCGCCGAGACCGGCCAGACCGTGATCGTCACCAACGAAGGCAATGGCGATCTCACCCAGCTGCTGCCGCGCGTGCACATTGCGCTTGCCGGAATCGAAAAGGTCGTGCCCACGCTCGAAGACACCATGACGATCATGCGGGTTCTCGCCCGTTCGGCCACGGGCCAGGAGATGTCGTCCTACACGACCTTTTCGGCAGGCGGGCGGCGCAAGGGCGACCTCGACGGCCCCGAGGCCTTTCATGTCGTGCTGCTGGACAACGGCCGCTCGAAACTGCTGGGGTCGCCGACCGAGGACATCCTGCGCTGCATCCGCTGCGGCTGCTGCCTCAACGCGTGCCCGGTCTACGGCAAGATCGGCGGCCATGCCTATGGCTCGACCTATTCAGGGCCCGTGGGTGCGGTGCTCACGCCCTCGCTCGCCGGGCTTTCCGAAGCCCACCATCTTCCCAACGCGTCCTCCCTGTGCGGGCGCTGCGAGGAAGTCTGCCCCATGCGCATCCCGATCCCGAAGATGCTGCGCCATTTCCGTGAAGAAGAGGTCGCCAGCGGCAAGGCGCCGGCAACCGCACGACGCGGCATTGCCCTGTGGGCCTGGTTCGCCAGCCGCCCCGGCCTCTATCGCGCCATGACCTCACTGGGCACCGACATGCTGTCCCGCTTCGGGCGCAAACGCGGACGCTTCTCCAGCCTGCCCATGGCCGGCGCCTGGACCGCCACCCGCGACCTTGCCAGCCCCCAGGGCAGCAGCTTCCAAAGCCAGTGGGCGAAACGGTCGAAATCATGAGCGAAGCCCGCAACGCCATTCTCGCCCGCGTCAAAGGCGGCGTCGCGCGCAGTGATGACGATGCGGCCCGCCGCGCAGTGGCCGAACGCCTGGCCGGTCACACGCGCGGCCTGCAGCCCAAACGCATCGACCTCGACCAGGAAGCCCTGGTCGACCTCTTCGCCGAAAACGCGCAGGCGGTCGATGCCACGGTCTCGTTCATCAACAGCGCCGCCGACCTGCCCGAGGCCATCGCCGACTATCTGCGAAGCAGGAACATGCCGGCCCTGGCCGCCATCGCACCCCACCCGGATCTCGACGGCATCGACTGGTCGGCAGGCACCATGGAGGTGCACCGCCGCGCGCCGGAGGCCAACGACCGCATCGGCATCAACCGCTGCTTTGCCGCGGTTGCCGAGACCGGCACGCTGGTCATGGCATCAGGCCCCGACAGCCCCACCACCATGAACTTCCTGCCCGAAACCCATATTGCCGTGGTCGCGGCATCGGAAATCACCGGCTCTTATGAGGACATGTGGGACCGCCTGCGCAGCGCGAACCGTGGCAGCGGCGAAGCGCTGCCCCGCACCGTCAACATGATCACCGGCACCAGCCGCACCGGTGATATCGAACAGACCCTCCAGACCGGCGTCCACGGCCCCAAGGCCCTCCATATCGTGGTGGTGAAGGAAGGCTGACGCCGCCCTTGACGCAAAACCCTATTAGGCCACGATGGGGGCGAATCCGGAGCCTTAATCATGTCTGACCTTTCCACCCTCCTTGCCGAGATCGGCCGCACGGCGGCGCTGCCGTTCGAGCAGGCAACCACGCTGCCGTCGAGTGCCTATACGGATCCCGCGTTCACGGCGCTGGAGGTTGAGAAGCTGTTTGCCAGGGACTGGATCTGTGTTGGGCGGGCCGATGAAATTCCCGAGCCTGGCGATTACCTGACCCATCCCCTGGTCGAGACGCCGGTGCTGGTCGTGCGTCAGGCCGACGGATCGATCAAGGCCATGGTCAATGCCTGCCGCCACCGTTCCGCCGAGCTGCTTTCGGGTTCCGGCCATGTCGGAAAGATCGTCTGTCCCTACCACGCCTGGTCCTATGATCTCACCGGCGATCTCAAGATGGCGCCCTTCATGGGCGAGCATTTCGACAAGTCCGGCATCTGCCTGCCCGAGTTGCGCACGGACCAATGGGAGGGCTGGCTCTATGTCACGCTTGATCCCGATGTCGCGCCGATCTCCCGGCGTCTGGAAAGCCTGTCAGAACGCGTCGCCAACTACCGCATGGCCGAGCAGGTCAGCGTGCATCGCGGCAACGAGGTCTGGGACTGCAACTGGAAGTCGCTCGCCGAGAACTTCACCGAAAGTTACCACCTGTTCTCCAGCCACAAGGACACGCTCCAGCCCTTCACACCGACCCAGGGCGTGTGGTGCGAACCCGGCGATGCCGGCTGGAACATCCACTGGATGGATACCAGCCGCCTGCAGGACAAGGTGTGGGACGATCTGGACGAGGCCACACGCGCGACCTTCCCGCTGATGCATGCCTATCCCGGCCACGTCTTTTCGCTTTCGCTCAACAGGGGATTCTGGATGTCCCTGCAGCCCGACGGTCCCCACCGGGTGCGTGTGTTGTGGGGTGTCACCGTGCACCGCTCGGTCCTGCCCGAGGATGCCGAAGCCCTTGCAGCACTGAAGGCCGAGATCGCCACGACCTTCGATGGCATCAACCTGGAAGACCGCACGATCGTGGAATCCATCGCGCGTTCGCTCAAAAGCCCCCATGCCGCCCAGGGACGGCTGGGGGAGAAGGAGCGCACGCTCTGGGAATTCTGGCGCTACCTTGCCCGCGCCCTGGGCGCACCGGCACCTGCCGACGCCATCGCTGCGGAATAGAGCTGGGTTCATGGCAGACAGGCAACACGGAGGTGACGAACTCTCCGAAGACGACCGACGTTTGTGGTGGCGTGTTGCCCAGACCATCGAACCCCTGCCCGGGCGTGCGCGCCCCGAGGTGCCAAAGAAGAGCGACGGCACGGCCATCGACGACAACGATACCGCGCTGAAGGCGCCCAAACGCAGCACCACCCCGGCGGGATCACCGCGTCCTGCCGCGCCAAAACGCCGGACCGTGACCCCCGGCGACACCGCCGATATGGACCGGCGTCTGGCCCAGCGTTTCCGGCGCGGTCAGCTTTCCATTGATGCCCGTTACGACCTCCACGGTATGCGCCAGCACGAAGCCCATGAGGCGCTGAACGGCTTCCTGGCCCAGGCCCAGGCACGTGGCTGCCGCTGTGTTCTGGTCATCACCGGCAAGGGCCAGCGCGCGCCGCTGGAGGAACGCACCGGTATCCTGAAGGCCCAGCTTCCCCGCTGGCTCAATGAGGCGTCCAACAGGGGGCGGGTTCTGGCCGTCACTACCGCACAGCCCAAACATGGCGGCGAGGGTGCGTTCTACATTCTGCTGAAAAAACTGCGCTGAGAAGCGCGTGGACGTTCTGCTCATCATCGCGCCGGCCTTTGCCATCATCCTGACCGGCTTCCTTGCCGTGCGCACAGGCTTGCTGCCCCAGTCGCTGGCAGACCCGCTGGTCACCTTTGCCTATTTCGTCTGTGTGCCCTCCCTGATGTTCTCCATCGTCGCGCGGTATCCCCTGGAAGGCCTGCTGGGTGGCGATTTCTGGCTCGCGTTCGGCGGCGGCTCCGTGATCGCGCTGCTGGTCCTGCGCTTTGCCAGCGGCAGGCTTCTGGGTGCTGACGGACGCACGCGCACGGTTTCGGCCATGACGGCGGTGATGGCCAATACCGGCTTTGTCTCGCTGCCGCTGCTTTATGCCATCTTCGGAGACCGGGGCGTGCCCCCTGCGGCCATTGCCAACATCGTCATTGCCGCAATCATGATCCCGCTGGCCGTGATGATGCTCGAAGCGACCGGCGGGCGCGAGGGCACCGCCTTGTCGCCACGCCGGCAGGCGCTTCAGGTGCTGCGCAACCCCATGGTCTGGCCCGCCCTGCTGGGGTTCGTTTTCGCCTGGGCCCAGATCCCCGTGCCCGACGTCGCCGAACGGTATCTCGATATCCTGGGCCAGGGCCTCACGCCCACCGCAATCTTTGCCATCGGTGCTTCCATCCACCTCACCACCCTGCGGCGTGAGGCAAGCCGGATTGTCATGATGACGGTCCTGAAGCTGGTCGCGATTCCGGGTTTTGTCCTGGGTGCCGGCCTACTGCTGGGGCTGGATCCCTTCCTGCTGGCCGCTGCGGTCATCTGTGCGGCCAGCCCCAGTGCCAACACAGCCTATGTTCTGGCCATGCAGTACCACACCCAGGAAGAGGCTGTTGCAGCGGCAATCTCGCTTTCGACGCTGATCGCCATCGCGACCCTGCCGCTATGGATCCTGCTGCTGGCGGTGCTCGAGCCCGGCCTATTTCCAGGCTGAGAACCGGCCGCTGAACCGGTTATGGCCCTGTGACGTAGGAAGGCCAAACCGGAGTCGACACATGAACCAGGCACGACGTTTTGCTTCACCGCTGATGATGGGCGTGACCGCCCTGCTGCTGGCAGGCTGTTCCGTTTTTGGCGGCAAGGCGGCGGAGGAAACCGCCTACAGCGTGATCGAACGCGACGGCGACGTGGAGATTCGCCAGTACGAGGACTACGCCATCGCGCGCACCTTCGTGACGGCCCCCTATGACGACATGGACCGTGAGGCCTTCGGGCGTCTGTTCGACTACATCAGCGGCGAGAACACCGCACAGGGCGAGATTGCCATGACCGCGCCGGTCCTGATGGCGCCCGCCGGCGAAGAGATCGCGATGACCGCGCCTGTCCTGATGGAGGCAGGCGAGGAGGGCTGGTGGATGGCATTTGTCCTGCCCGACGGCCTGGATGCAGCCCGTGCGCCGGTGCCGACCGATCCCCAGGTCGAGGTCATCGATATCGAAGGGCCGCGCATGGCCGCGCTGACCTATTCGGGCACCATGAGCGAGGAAACCAACACCGCCGAAGCCTCGCGCCTGCGCGACTGGATTGCCATGCGGGGTCTTGATGCCGCGCCGGGCTATCAGATCGCCGGCTATAATCCTCCCTGGACTCTGCCCTTCCTGCGGCGGAACGAAATCCTCATCAAACTGCAGTGACGTAGCCGGCAGAAGGCGTATGGCGCCGACATTCGGCGTAACGTCCGCTCAGGTCGGCGCGGGTCGGCGCATCCGAATCAGAAAACGATATCACCGTCACCCAGGTCAACGGGCTCACCGAACTCATCACGAAGCACCCGATCCCTTTCGCGCCCTTCAGAGGTGGCGGTCTCACCGCGCGCTTCCGCGCCGAACAAATTTGCGAAGGCCCGTAAAAACACCTCCGCTCGGAGCTCGCCGATCGTCATGTTGGGTCGGTCCTTGTAGTTGCTGAGAACGAGGGTGTCATCGAGGAGTAGCCGTTCGCGCCGCTCGAGTTCCGTGTCGCCCGAGCTGTCGGCCGTGTCCGCATCCTTTTCCGGCTGTGGGGTTGGCGGAACCGCCATCACGAACACACGCGTATCGTCCAGCGGAATCTCGACGAAGGCGGTGCCCGCCGGCTGGTCGGGCCCAAACAGGGCCTCCACCAACTCCCGCGGCAACCCTGGCGCGTCGTCAGGATCAGGCGGGTTGTCAAACAGAGGCGTGAAACCGGTCAGCACCTGGACATCGCCGCCCGGCAGCTCGCTGGTATCGGGAATGTTCGAATCCGACATGGCGGACGTCGCAGGATGGGGCCCGAAGAACAGCGCACAGCAGCTGTTGGGGAACTGCGTACCTGCAAAGTCATACGCGACGACGACAACGGTTCCGAAGAGCACGCCCGACACCGGCGTGCCGACACTGCCCACCGGCACACCGGCGGGACAGGTGACCTGGAAGGGATTGCCCGCGAGGTCCGAGACCGTACACGGGCCAGCCTGCGCCTCTGCCGTGCCGGTGCCAGATAGGGTGGCAACCAGCATCAGGAAAGGCAAGAGAATTCGATAGGGTTTCCGCATGGCCGATTCCTCAGAAACGCAGTGCCACGCCGGCCATCGTCTCGTGGCGGTCGTAGCGGTAGAAGGCAATGTTCGAGTGGTTGTCCGTCAAGCTGTAGCTCGCAAACAGCTCCAGGTTCTCGCGCATGGTCCAGCCCAGGCGGCCCTGTAACCATGTGATGCGGTCATCGCGTGCCTGGGTGAAGCCGGTCAGACTGTTGGGATTCTCGAAATTGAGCCAGCCAATGCCTGCCCCCAGACCCAGTACAAGGCCGTCGGTAAGCTCGGTGCGCGTTGCGAACGTAAGCCGGTTTCCAGTATAATCGTAGTCGCTGCCGTCGGTGTCCTGAATGTCATGCGCGGCACCCAGGGTCAGGATGGTGCCCCATGACGGCAGGGCAACCGACTGGTTGAGCTAGAGGCTGTAGAGCGAACCGTCGCGATCGAAAGTGGGAAAGCTGACATCGTCGAAATCGGCATAGGCATAGTCTAGCGCGAGTTCCGTCCAGTACTGCTCATGCCAACGCCAGGTACCGGCAAGCCGGGTGGCACCGCGGCCCCGGACGTACTCGTCGTCCTGCAAATAGACATCACCCAAAAGTCGCGCGGAAAGCAGCATCTCGTCCCCAGCTTGCGCGCGTACTCGGTCCAGATCATGCCGCGGTCAGAATCGAGACTGTGCACGTTCCGGTATCGGTCAAACCCGGCCTGCGCGCCGATCGCCAGCACCGCATCGCCGTCCAGGCGTGTGCGCCAGAACAGATCGAGCAGAACACGGCTCACCGGCGACGCTTCCGAGCTGATATCGGTCGGCAGGGCCTGGCCATCGCCCAGCCCCACGACGTTGGAGTTGTAGCCGAATGACAACGCGGCCAGGGCTTGCCATTCAGCAAGCGGACGCTCTTCAATCTGGAAGTCGATCCCGGCGAGGCGCTCCGGATCGGTCCCGGCCAGATCGAGCAACTCCGCATAGATCTCGCGGCGCGGCATGCGGTCCGGATCAGTCTCCACCATGACATCAAGCGCGGCGCGCGCTGCGTCCAGTTGTCCGTCGCCGGCCAGCAGGACAACACGGAATTCCGCCGCCTCGCCCGGGTCCAGCTCGGGCCGGTCGAGCATGGCAAGAGCCTCGTCGGTACGGCCCATCAGCATCAAGGTCTGGGCGATCGCAAAGATCGCAAGGTGGCGCCGTTTGGGGGCAACGATGCCATCGACATGCTCGAAGGCGCGCAGGGCGCCCTCCAGATCTCCCGAACCGGCACGGGCCTGGCCCAGGCGATAGACAAGAACGGGATCGTTTGGCACGAGAGCCGCTTCACGTTCCAGCTCCTCGAGCGAGAGCTGCGCATGAGCAACACCGACCAGCCACGAAACGACAAGAACTGCGCCGAGCGCCCGCACGGCGAGACCAGTACCAAACACGATGGAACCCCCAGCGCATTCCCTAAGTACGCCAGCGCCCCAGGCACCAGCGAAAAGCAGTATCCAACAACAGTTCCGGTGGTTCAATTGGCGGAGAGCCCGCCTGTCATGACGATCCGGCGGAGTCACGATGTGTTGGTAATACGTCGTCTTTCCGTCGCACTATCGGGTTCTCACAGAACTGGAAAACGTCATGCCCACCCTCAAGGGATCCTGCCATTGCGGTGCCGTCCGCTTCAGCGTCGAAAGCCACGGCTGCTACCCCTACATGAAATGTTACTGCTCGATCTGCCGCAAGACGGCCGGCAGCACGGGACCGGCCATCAATCTGGGCGGTGACGCTGCCACCTTGCAGGTGGAGGGTGCGGAGCATCTCAGTATCTATCGGGCCACCATCGATGGGAAGAAGAGTCCGGCCGAGCGCCGGTTTTGCAAACACTGCGGCACCCATCTGTGGGTCTACGCTCCGCGCTGGCCCGAACTGGTGCATCCCTTTGCCGGGGTCATCGACAGCGCACTGCCCCGACCGCCCGAGACCGTGCACATCATGCTGAATCACGTTCCGTCCTGGGTTGATGTGCCTGACGAGGATTCAGCCAATCACCACTTCCCCGAATATCCGGAACGCTCCATCGAGGATTGGCACCGCAAACACGGCCTCTGGGAAGACTGATAAACTGGGAAGAATGGCATTCTCACGCGGAGACGCGGAGGGCGCGGAGTAGCGCTCCGGCACCAAAAGGCGAAACGTCGTTTCCCTGAAGTGTCTTCTCCGCGCTTTGCGCGGTCCAACCTGCCATCGAACGGCACCTGCGGGGCCGGAATCAGCACAGGCAGAGTAACACACGCAAACTCTCCGCGTTCTCCGCGGCTCCGCGTGCCCAATTGCAGGTTTTAATGGTGGCGCAGAACATCCGTCAGGGATTGGGCCAGGGCATAGAATTCTTCCTCGGCGTCATCGATCCACCAGTCGCGCCACACGGCCGTCTGGACGACTACAAGGTCGTTCGCGGGATCGACATAAACGAACTGCCCGTTCGCACCCGGGGCCGTGAACACACCGTCACCCCAGGGCAGGGTCCACCACTGGTACTGATAACCCAGCGGGTAGCCGTAATAGAGTTCGCCCGGCTGGGCCTGGGGCGTTGACGGCACCGTCGCCTGACGCACCCAGCCTTCGGGCAGCAGGCGTTTGCCGTCCCACATTCCGTCCTGGGCCATCAGCAGACCAAAGCGGCCATAGTCGCGCAGTCTGGCATTGACGCCCGTGAACGCGATCTCGACAGCATCGTCCTTTCTGCTGTCGACCATCCAGGAGGCATCGGCTTCCATGCCCAGCGGCTGCCAAAGCGCGGCCGAGGCATAGTCCGACAGCGTCATGCCGGTGACTTCCATCAGCATCCAGGCGAGCGCCTGGGTATCGGCACCCTTGTAGTTGTAGACCGTGCCCGGCGCGCTCTGGGCAGGGTAGTCCAGTAGGAAGTCGTTGATGGGCCGGGTGTGGCGTTCCGCTGCCTGGGTCCACATCTTCGAAACATCGGAATCGAGGTCGTCGTAATCCTCGTTGTAGCGAATACCCGAGGACATCTGCAGCACCGCCTCGATGGGCACGCCGGCGAAACCGGTCTGCGCCAGGGCAGGGACATAACGGTCGATGGGATCATCAACGCCACCGATGAGCCCGTCATGGATTGCGCGGCCCACCAGGGTCGAAACAATCGACTTGGCTACCGACTGGGAGGTGAACAGCGAGGTTTCGTCTGCGCCATAGGCATATCGCTCCATGCGGATCATGCCGCCATGAAGGACCAGCAGGCCGGTGACACGGTTTTCCTGCATGTAGTCGGCAACCATCTGGCGGCCGCCGCGATAGTCGAAGTCATAGACCTCGAAGACCTCGCCAGGGATCAGCGGATAAACCGGACCATCGCCCCGCGAGATCTCGCGCACGGCAAAGATCTCGTCCCAGTGCCGGTAGGACCCGATCATGTTCTGGGGCCACCACATCGAGGTAATCGTGCCTACGGGATAGTCGTCTTCGGCAAGCGCAGGCGCGATGAAACCAGCTGCCAGGGCCCAGAGGGCGAGAGCCCCGCACAATTTATGGATCTTCATGTTCTTCTCCGGGCCCGATCATGCCGGAATCACGCAGCACGATCCAGAATCCGACCCGGCAGATTCGGCCATTATCCTACGATGCGCTGTGCTGGAACGATGGATTCGGACACGCTGGTCCCGTCGATCAGACCGCGCGATAGGCTGCGGAATGTTTCCAGGCGCCGGATCCCCGGCAGCGTTTGCAGATGCGCTCACCTGACCATTCGCTCACAAACGCTTCCTTGCACATCATGCAGGTGCGTTTGACGCCGTCAGAAGCCGCGGCTTGCTCGCGGGATTTGGGTTCATCTTCCTTGTTCAACATCGCTTGGCTGCCTCTCGACGGTTGCCGGGTGGATTGGATTGGACCCGATCACACGTTTGCAAGCCCAAGGGTGCAGGTTCATAGCACAGGGTTCACGGCCCTGCTGTCCCGTTTCAGCCCCCGGCCGCACTAGGCAGCGTCACGGGCGAGTGCAGCGTCAAGATCACCGGGCTCGGCCGTCACCGTCATGCCCGGTCCGTTCTTCCCCCTGACATGCAGCAGGGTCAGAACCCGCTGATACGCCAGAAACGAAACCCCCTCAATGGCTTCCTCATCGGTTTCGACAACATGCTCGCCGCCGGGGAAGGGCTCGGGAAATCCCGGAAGAGAAAAAGGCCTGCGGAAGTGCACCGTGGTCTTGGTCGAGCGTTTTGACATCATCGCCTCGCGGGATTTACGGCCGGCAACGGGGAAAAGGGTCCTTCTAGGATTTCGCTCCGGACTTGCTCGGAACCGGCTTTGTTTCAGGGCGGGCGGACGGAGCGCCGCCACCCGAAGCCGGCTTTGCGGTGTTGCCGGCAGGTTTCTTCACGCCTTTGGAAAGGTCGTTGAAAGACATTTCAATAATCCAATTTAAGTATTCAGTGAAACAAATAGAGCTACATATATGTGTCGGACAGACAACATTATAAGAATAACCAAATATAATGGAAATTATGTCGAAAACCTCAATTTTCTGAGCTTTGTCGTCAGTTTCACTGATTTGGGCCAGAACAATCGAATCGTGGATCATCGTACGCAGATCCTGCACGATGGTATGCAGACCGCACACTCTGTTCTAACATCTCGCGACTTTCACGAATGGTGTGTCCATGTTCAGAAAACCCTGTCCCGCGCTCCTAATTCTGCTCCTGATGGGGGCGTGCGCCAAACAGGCCATCGTGGGTTCCTACGAGGGCGAGGTGGACACTTCATCAGTAGCCATGAAGCAGTTCGACGAACGCGTGACGTTTTTCATCGACCCTTCGCTGGATGACCTTGAGGTCACCTTTGAATGCGGCTTGCTTGCCACACTCTCCTACGATTGGGGAAACACTGTTGCTTCCGCCGTGCGGGAGACCTTCGCCATGCGTTTCAGCGATGCCGTGGAGAGTCCCACGCCGGATGCCGATTTTCTGGTCGGTTATGCCGCAACCCATCTGACGTCGGAAATGCAGACCACCCTGTTCACCGTCAATGCAAAAACAGAAGTCTTTCTCACGCTGGTGGTTGTCGACGGCAACACAGGAGAGGACGACCTGGTCACGGCCAAGATCAACCGCAATCACGTCATCGACTGGTCGCTATGCTCCGACGCGCCCGAGCTTCTGGATAAATGGACCCCCGACCTGATGCGCGTTCTTGTTCGTGAGCTTTCAAACCACGTCATTGGGCAATGAGTCCTAAAGGATGAACCGGCTCAGATCCGTGTCCTTGGCCAGCTCGCCGACGCGTTCCTGAACGAAGGCGGCGTCGATGGCGATGGTTTCGCGGACCCGGTCCGGTGCGGTGAAACTGATCTCTTCCAGCAGCTTCTCCATCACGGTGTGCAGGCGGCGTGCGCCGATGTTCTCGACCGTGTCGTTGATCTGGGTCGCCAGATCCGCCAGGGCATCGATAGCGTCATCGCCGAACTCCAGCGTCACCTCTTCGGTCCCCATCAGGGCGGTGTACTGGATGAGCAGGCTGTTTTCCGGCTCGGTCAGGATGCGGCGGAAGTCGTCGCGCGTCAGCGCATTGAGCTCGACCCGGTTGGGAAGGCGGCCCTGGAGTTCGGGCAGCAGGTCGCTGGGCTTGGAAAGATGGAACGCGCCCGAACAGATGAAGAGCACATGGTCTGTTTTGACCGAACCGTGCTTGGTCGCGACCGTCGTGCCCTCGATCAGCGGCAAAAGGTCGCGCTGTACACCTTCGCGGCTGACATCGGCGCCCTGGCGTTCGCTGCGGGCGGCAATCTTGTCGATCTCGTCGATGAAGACGATGCCGTTCTGCTCGACCGAATCGATGGCGCCCTTCACCACAGTTTCTTCATCCAGCAGCTTGTCGGCTTCCTCAGCCAGCAGGACCTCGTAACTGTCGACCACCTTCATCTTGCGCGCCTTGGTCTGGCCGCCCATGGCCTTGCCGAAGATGTCGTTGAGGTTGAGCATGCCCATCTGCGCACCGGGCATGCCGGGGATGTCGAAGGTCGGCAGGCCACCACCACCGGTGTCCTGCAACTGCAGCTCGATCTCCTTGTCGTCCAGCTTGCCCTCGCGCAGCATGACGCGGAACTTCTGGCGCGTATCGGCACTGGCGTTGTCGCCCACCAGGGCATCGATCACCCGTTCCTCTGCGGCCAGCTCGGCCTTGGCCTCGACTTCCTTCCTCAGGCGCTCGCGGGTCTGGGTGATGGCAATTTCAACGAGATCGCGCACGATCTGTTCGACGTCGCGCCCGACATACCCGACCTCGGTGAACTTGGTTGCCTCGACTTTGAGGAACGGCGCATCGGCCAGGCGCGCTAGACGGCGCGCAATCTCGGTCTTGCCCACGCCGGTGGGTCCGATCATCAGAATGTTCTTCGGGAGAACCTCGTCACGCAGCGAATCGTCAAGCTGCTGACGGCGCCAGCGGTTGCGCAGCGCGACCGCAACAGCACGTTTGGCATCGTTCTGGCCAACGATGAACCGGTCGAGTTCGGAAACGATTTCACGGGGAGAAAAAGAGGTCATACAGATCCTTCAATTAAAACTGTCATCCCGGACAACCCCGGCCGCAGGCCGGGGGCAGAGCCGGGATCTCGAGAGGCAGGCGCTGAACGTTCGAGATCCCGGACGACCGCTTTGCGCTCTCCGGGATGACACATTCCAGAAACACCAACGACCGCCTCACTCCGCATCGAGCATCTCGAGGGTGACGTTGCGGTTGGTGTAGACGCAGATATCAGCGGCGATCTCCATGCTGCGGCGCGCGATCTCTTCGGCCGAGAGATCCTCCACGGTGGAAAGTGCACGGGCCGCAGACAGCGCATAATTGCCGCCCGAGCCGATACCGATCAGGCCGTCTTCAGGCTCCAGCACGTCCCCGGTGCCCGAGATGATGAGCGAGACCTCCTTGTCGGCCACGGCCATCAGGGCTTCCAGGCGGCGCAGGTAGCGGTCCGTGCGCCAGTCCTTGGCAAGTTCGACACAGGCGCGGGCGAGCTGACCCGGGTGCCGCTCCAGCTTCTCCTCCAGCCGTTCGAACAGCGTGAAGGCATCGGCTGTGGCGCCGGCAAACCCGGTCAGGATGCTGCCGTCACCCAGACGGCGCACCTTCACGGCATTGCCCTTGACCACGGTGGGGCCCATGGAGACCTGGCCATCGCCGGCGACAACAACCTTTCCGCCGCGCCGGACAGACAGGATCGTGGTGCCGTGCCAGAGGTCGGCGTTGTTCTGGGCCATGCTTCTCTCATGTGATGGTTCTACTCGTGCGCCCATCGGGCACCCGTGCTATGTGGCACACCTCGGCGCAGGGTCAAGGTTTGGCTGGTCTGCGTTGGTTGAGGCTGGAGCACGGGACCATGCGCGAATGGACCATTCTGGTACGCGAAAAACCCACCGGTGACCCCGATCTGGTGGCCGTGCCATCAGGGTTTTCCTGGGGCGCCTTCCTGTTCCAGGCGCTCTGGGCGCTTTATCGCAGGGCCTGGTTCACGGCCCTGGCGTTGCTGATCATCG
>CALIUG010000266.1 GCA_938048755.1 uncultured Alphaproteobacteria bacterium | reverse complement strand
ACATGGCGTTTGCCAATTGAGCGAGTCAGGCAAGCCTGATCTGGCCTTTGACAGGGCGGAGTTTGACCAAAGGCTTGCGACAGCTCGAAAAGCGCTGAGCGATCAGGAGATCGACGTCGCCATCCTCATGGCACCGGAGGTCCAGTACTGGCTGACCGGCTATGACACGTTCCTTGGCGCACAACTGCCCCAGGCGCTGATCCTTACACCTGGCGATGATGAACCCACTCTTGTCGTGTGGGATGCCGATGTGTCGATCGTGCATGCGACATCGCTGGTGCGTGACATCCGCACCTATCTCTTCGGCGTTGATGCGCCGTCCGACCTCTTTGCCCGGGTTGCCCTGGAGAAGTCACCGGGTGCCGGGCGGGTCGGCCTCGACATGAACAGCCAGGCCGTGACCTACGGATTCGGGTGTGAACTCGATGTCGCCCTGGGCCATGCCTTTCTGGTCGATGTGACGGAATCGCTGGCGCGGTTACGCGCCATCAAGTCGCCAGCCGAGGTGGACCTGATGCGCCTGGCCGGACGCCATGCTCGTGCAGGGCTTGAAACAGCACGTTCAGCGGTTCGGCCGGGCATGACTGAAGTCGAGCTTGCTGCAGAAATCGAATACGCCATGCGTGCCGATGGTTCGGACTATTTCTCGCTTCCCACCGAGATGACCGGAGGCTCCCGCAGCGTTCTGGCGCATGGAACACCCAGACATCATGTGCTCCAGGCTGGTGATCTGGTGCACCTGGAGATCGGCGGGGTTGCCTGGCGTTACAACTGCGTGGGCATGCAGACCTTCGTTGTGCCCGGCGCAGCCGCCAAACCCGAAGCCATCAGACTTTATAATAGCGCCCTGACCTGCCTGCGTACGGGCCTTGCGATGCTGCAACCCGGTGTGGCCGCTGCCGATGTCGAAGCACCGGCGCTGGCGATCCTGCGCGAACGCGGGTTGGGCGATGCCTTCAAGATGCGTTTTGGTTACGGTGTTGGCATCGGCTTCCCGCCGACCTGGCTGGAACCGTTGAAGATCACGCGAACCTCCAACGACGTCCTGCATCCCGGCACAACCTTTGTCCTGCATGTCTGCCTGCTGGATGCGGCATCACGGAGCGGCGTTCTTGTCGGTGGAACCTATCTGATGACCGAATCCGGCTACGAACTCCTTTCGGGTGCCGGAGATGTTCCGCTTTTCGGCACCTGACGCATTCAGGATCACGACATGGACACGCTGCCCGTTATCGAGACCGATCGCCTGGTGCTGACCCCCGCGACGCAGGGAGACATCGATGCCTTCTGGCATCTTTGGACCCTGCCCAACGTGCGGCGTCATCTGTTCGAAGATGCAATCATGGAACGCAGCACGGCCGCCGCGTGGATTACGACCACAGAAACCTACAACCACAGGGGGCTGGGTGCATGGGCGATACGCGAGAGCGCGGACGGACCACTGATCGGTCACATCGCCCTGGTCCCTGCATTGGACCTGGCCGCGTTCAATCCGGAGTTCGATGGCGAGATCGAGTTCGGCATCTCCCTGCACCCTCACCACTGGAGCAAGGGTTATGCGCTCGAAGCCCTGCAGCCCATCCTGGACCACGGGCTCGAAGCTGCCGGACTAGCGCGTATTCTGGGCGTGGCCGATGTCCCCAACCTTGCGTCACGGAAGCTGCAGGAACGTGCAGGGTTCCGGCTGATCCGGGAGATGGTCTGGAGCGGGTATCCCGTCGTCGTCAACGTCTACGAGAAAACCTGACATGCTGCCCATCCTGACCAGCGAACGGCTGATACTGGAGCCCGCCACAACAGACAACACCGAGCTTCTTTATGCTCTTTGGACGATGCCCGAGGTGCTGCGTTACCTGTTCGACGGGGTGACGATGCCGCGCGAAGAAGCTGCCAGGTTGTTGAAAAGTTACACCTGTCAACACGCAGAGGGTTTCGGCATGTGGCTGATGCACCGACGCGATGACTCGCTGTTCTGCGGCGAGATCGGGCTGGTACCCTCGACGCTGCACGATATCGATCCGCTGATGGCAGGCGAGATCGAATTCCAGATCGCGCTGCACCCCGATGCCTGGGGCAAGGGGTATGGCGAAGAGGCTTTGCGCGCAGTGCTGGCCTATGCCTTCGAGACGCTGAACCTGCCGCACGTGATGGGCGTGGCCGACGAACCCAACCGGGGGTCACGGCGACTGCAGGAAAAGACGGGGTTTGATTGGCAACGTGAAGTGGAAGGTGATGCCGGGCCGCTGGTGATCTACAGACGATCACGCGACCCGGAGACCTAGGCCTCGCCCATGTCACCGCCGGCCTGCGCCTTGGAACGTTCGGAGGTCGGGACCAGCATCTTCCAGCCCCAATTGGTCACGCCGGCCCAGGTGCCACGGCGCACCGGAAAGCCCTCGTGCTGAACCTTGTGAAGGTGATCACCAAGAGCACGCGCATCCAGAACCCGCGCCTGTTCCAGACCGGAAAATGCAGGCTGATCAATGCGAGCAACGAGATATCCATCTGAAGGCGGTGGTGCAGAACCCGCAAGAATCGCAGCCTGACGGGGATTGTCGAAGCGGGCAATCGACGGGCCGTCTGTGTCCTGCCAGGCAAGCCATCCCGATCCGACTGAAGCCGCCACCACGGCATGCCCACGTCGCGCACCATGGAGAGCAACACCCGGAAGCACCCAGCTGCCGGCACTTGCCTGCACAGCAAAGACGCCTCCCTGCCCTGCACAGGCCATGTCCAGAACGCCCGGCGCAACGGCAAGAGCATGCAGACCATGAGCATCGACCACCCCGTCACTGGCAAGGTCGGGCGTGCCGTGTTCCAGCGCACCGATGGATGGCAGATCGGCAACAAACCCGGCAATGGCCTGATCATCAATCAGCTGGCTCTGGGTCACCAGGCGCGCGGCCTGATCAACCGCGCCGCCGGGAAAGCCCGCGCCGATCAGAGCGCGGCTGGCCCAGACCTGAACCTCGAGATAGCCGATCGGAATGATGTCGTCGGGATTGGTCACTTCGGCGCAAACCCGTCGCGGAAGAACTCGAGCCAGTTGCCCCCCATGATCTTTGCCGTGTCTGCATCGCTGAAGCCCTTGTCGCGCAGACCCTGAGTGATGTTGAGGAAATCGGCCGGTGTCTCGAACCATTGCGGCCAATCCGGCCAGCCGCCGCCGGAGGTCTTGGCTTCTCCGGAATCAATTTCCTTGGACCAGCGCCCGCTGCGCATCCAGTCGAGATGTTCGCTGGAGAGCTTGCGGCACATGTCGGTGCCGAAACCGACCTTGTCGACACCCAGCATCTCGACCGTGTCGGCAATCATGCCGCAGAAGGCGTCCAGCGTGGTGTCGCTGCCGCCGATGTGGAAAGGATAGGTGCTGAACCCCAGCATGCCGCCGGATTCAGCGAGCGCCTTGAGCAGGTCATCGGATTTGTTGCGGATGCCCTTGTGAAAGCTAAGGGGATTGGCGTGGGTAATGGCAACGGGACGCTCTGAAATCTCGATCGCCTGCAGCGAGGTCAGCTCGGCAGAATGACTGAGATCGATCAGCATGCCGACCCGGTTCATCTCGCGGATTACCTCGCGCCCAAAGCGGCTGATGCCGGCATCGACCTTCTCGTAACAGCCGGCGCCGATCAGGCTCTGGTTGTTGTAGGTGAGCTGCATGATGCGCACGCCCAGTTCGTGGAACACCTGGACCAGCGCAAGATCATCCTCGATGGGGCTGCAGTTCTGGAAACCGAAGATGACGCCGGTCTTGCCCAGGCGTTTGGCTTCCTCAATATCGGCTGCCGTGCGGACCGGCATGATGATGTCACCATGCTTCTCGAACATGCGATGCCAGCGCCCGATATTGTCCAGGGTCGCGCGGGCGTCCTCCCAGAACACCAGGGTGATGTGGACGGCCGTGACGCCACCGGCACGCCATTCCTCCAGAAGCTCCCGGTCCCAGTTGCTGGCCTGAAGGGCATCGATGACGATCAGGTCGTCGTGAAAGCTGCGGTCGCTCATGAAGTATTCCCGGAGTTGGCGTTTCGTCGTTGGTAGCCATCATGAAGGCACATACTGGCTTGAGGTTCCGTGCATGGATCGTCGAATCAAGTTCGACGATGACAAGGTAGGTGGTGAAGGCACAGGAG
>CALIUG010000265.1 GCA_938048755.1 uncultured Alphaproteobacteria bacterium | reverse complement strand
CGCCTCGAGGGGCGTGATGGCAACTATCTGGAAGACCTGATCGATGAGGATGTCGCGGTCGTCCTGATTAACCACGTCGATTACAAATCTGCCCTGCGCCGCGACATGGCTGATCTGACACGACTTGCCCATGACAAGGGCGCGCTGGTGATCTGGGATCTCTGCCACAGCGCCGGGGTCATGCCGATCGACCTCAACGGCTGTGGTTCGGATTTTGCCGCTGGGTGCAGCTACAAGTACCTCAATGCCGGGCCGGGCGCGCCGGCTTTCATCCACGTTGCCAAGCGTCATCATGACGCTCTGTGCCAGCCGCTCACGGGCTGGTGGAGCCATGCCGATCCCTTTGCCTTTTCACCGGACTACGAGCGTGCATCTGGGATCAAGGCGATGCTGACGGGAACCCAGCCGATCCTCTCCATGCGCGCCGTTGCGGCAGCACTGGATGCGCTGGAAGGAGTTGACCTTGATGCCGTGCGCGCCAAGAGCGAAGCGCTGACCGATCTGTTCATCGCTCTGGTCGAGGAACGTTGTCCCGGGCATGACCTGGAATGTGTCACGCCGCGCGATGCCGCGGCACGGGGCAGTCATGTTTCCCTGCGCCACGAACACGGCTGGGCGATATCCCAGGCGTTGGTGGCGCGTGGCGTTGTCGGTGATTTCCGTGCGCCCGACATCATGCGATTCGGGTTTGCACCGCTCTACATCCGCTACTGTGATGTCGCTGGCGCCGTTGATCGCCTGCGCGACATTCTCGAGACCGGCACCTGGCGTGATCCCGCTTATGCGCGGCGCTCGCTGGTGACCTGAGCGCGCTTGCGTTCCTGATGCAGGCCCCAGGTGGCGTGCAGGGCCAGGGTGATGATGACGATGGCGCCGCCGACAAAGGCCCACTCGCCGGGATGTTCACCAAGCCAGTACCAGACCAGAAGAGGTCCCAGAACCGCTTCCAGCAGCACCAGAAGACTGACCTCGGGTGCGGGAATGTAGCGCGGGCCGATGAACTGCAGGGCAAACGAAAGTGGCAGCATGACCAGACCCATGACCAGCAGGATGCTGGTGTCTTCGATGGCGAGCTCACCGGGGGATGAGAAGGGCAGCGCGATGACGGCGGTGACGATGCCGCCGAAGATGACCGTGGGTACCATGTCGGTCAGGGCGTGTTTGCGGATCAGCGTGAAGGTGAGGCCGGCCAGTGCGGCGGTTGCCAGCGCCATCAGGTCGCCGAACAGTCGTCCGGCACCCAGGTCTGCGGCGACCAGGACCAGAACACCGATGCCTGTGCCTGCCATGGCAAACCATGTGCGCGGCAGGACCGGTTCGCGCAGCAATATCCATGAAAACAGAGCGCCGAACATGCTGCCTGTCGCGATGATGAGCAGGGTGTTGGCGGCCGTCGTGGTCGTGATGGCGGTGACGAAGGTGACCGTGGTGACACCGAACAGGGTGCCGATCACAAGGCCCCAACCGCCGACCGCCACCAGGACGGGAATGAACCGGCCGCGATGGATCGCGAACAATCCGATCGCCAGCCCGATGGCTGAGAGCAGCCCGCGCCAGAAGGTCAAGGTCCACGCATCCATCGTGACGAGCCGGATGAGCAGCGCATCAGGGGTGATGATGAGAATGGCCAGCGTGGTGAGCAGCAGGCCTTTGGCGTGATCCGACACGTGACGATCCAAGGTTGGTTGAGGCTCGTCTTATCGGCTTAACCCGGAGGGCGATACAATCGCGAATGGCGCGGGTTGTCGCTGAAACGCTTTCAAGTGCGAAAAAAGAGGGCCGACGATTGCTCGCCGGCCCCAGGCAAAGGAAGCTCCGCGCTCACAGACCGGCGCGAACATCCTGATAGACTGCCTCGTATGCCGCTTCGTACTGCGGCTCCATGGCTGGGTTGAAGATGGTGTTCGCCAGTGCCTCGGTGGGATTGCTGAACCCGAGCTGGTCCAGGCGCTCCTGCGGCAGCAGGTCGTAGGCCGCGAGGTTGGCGCTGCCGTAACCGTAGTTGTCGATCAGCCAGGCACCAGATTCCGGTGACACCCAGGCATCGATGTAGGTGTAAACGGCATCAAGGTCGGTCGCATCCTTGTGGATGATGAACCCGCTGCCCCAGGCAATGCTGCCTTCCTTGGGCGCCATGTAACCGACGGGAACGCCCTCGGTCTGGAGCGTGACGAAGGACTGGTTCCAGGCATAGGCCGCGACGACCTCGCCGGTGGCGACGGCCTGTTCCATCTGGGTCACATCGGTCCAGTAGAAACGGGTCAGGTCGCGCTGCTTGGTCAGCATGGGCACGATCGACGCCAGCTGCTCGTCCGACATGGTCCAGGGATTGTCGTAACCCTTGACCAGGGCAGCGATGACGCAGGTGATGCCGGAATCATCGTACCAGGCAAGGCGTCCGGCATATTCGTCATCGTAGAGAATCGACCAGCTGTTTTCCTCGATGTACTTCGGATCGATCATGTCGGTGCGGTAGATGATCGAGGTGTTGCCGTATTCTGCCGGCACGAAATACTGCATGCCGTCCTGCACCGCGCCGTCGAGGTTGCGCATGCTGGGTGCCAGGGATTCCCAGTTGGAAAGACGGCTGGTGTCGATCGGCTGGATCAGCCCGGCATCGTAATACCGGTGCAGCATGTAGCTGCCGGGGTGAACGAAGTCGGGCGCGAAACCGTTATGGATCTTCAGAAAGGTCTCATCGTCGGTCGCGATGTAGTTGAACTCCGGCGGGCCGCCGTATTTTTCGAGGTAACCGCCCATCAGTTCGGGCAGGTCGTAACCTGCCCAGGTCACGCCCATGATTTCGCCAGCAGCCGAAGCCCGCTGCGCCACCATGGGCATGCTGACGACGCTGACGCCCACGGCCGCCATGGCCTGCATCAGCTCGCGCCGGTTCATATCGGAAACACGCATCGCATAGTCCTCCCAGTTTCCCGCCGTTTTGGCGAAGATTTCTTGCCTTCATTAGAGCCATGCTTGCCCTCGTCAATAAAGAGAACAAATGATCGGCTTGGCGTGATGAGATTATCACGCCAAGGCTGGCAGACGGAACCGTGTGTGCGATAGGCTACCTGAGGGGATAACGGGGTACGTGATTGTGACGGAGCGCCAGAGGGAAACACTGCCGCTGGCCAGTCTTGCCGCGGTGATCGGTGGCCTGACCGTGGTTGCCATGACCGCCGGCTTCAATGCGCCGCTGTTTTCCACGCGCCTGGATGCGATGGGTTACAGCGACCAGCTCATCGGCCTCAATGCGGCGGCAAATTCCATTGCGCCGTTCATCATGGCGCCGCTGGCACCGATGATCCTGGCCCGCTACGGGCTGGCGAGGGTCATGATCGTCTCCGGCGTGCTCGAAGCACTGCTGTTTCTTGCCTGCATCGTGGTGCCGGGTTTCTGGGGCTGGACCATCATCCGCCTGATGATGGGGTTCATTGCCGGGGTCAGCTGGGTTGCAGGAGAGGTCTGGATTACCCAGGCCGCGACCGATGCAACGCGAGGCCGGGTTCTGGCGATCTACAATTCCTCCTTCGGTCTGGGAACGGCAGCCGGTCCGGCCCTGCTGACCTTTGCAGGTTATGCCGGAAACGCACCATTTCTGTTGGCGGCCGGATTGCTGACCCTGTCGGTCCTGCCGATCTTCTGGGCGCGACGTCTGGCACCGGCCATGGAGGATGACGGCAACAGACCGGGTATCCGCATGCTGGTGACGCCTCTGCGGCGGGCGCCGGTTCCCATGATGCTGAACCTCTCCTATGCCCTGGTGTTCGTCGCGGTCTGGACCTTCCTGCCGGTCTATGCGGTGGATACCGGCTACGATGTCGATCGCGCCTATCTGCAACTTTCAATCTTCGCCATCGGTTCGATCGTGCTGCAGCTTCCCATCGGCTGGCTCGTGGACCGCAGCGACAGCCGCCTGACCGGACTTGCCCTGCTGGTTGCGACCCTGGTTCTGGTCGCTTTCCTGGAAACCTTCGTGCGCTGGCCAATCCTGGACTTTGCCTATTTCTTCCTTCTGGGCGGTATCTCCAGCGGGCTCTATGTCGTCGCTCTCACGATCATCGGTGCCAAGTTCAAGGGGCCCGCCCTGGCAGGGGCGGTCACGATCTACACACTGATGTGGAGCCTGGGCGCACTGGTCGGCCCGCCCATCGTCGGGGAGATCAACGATCACATCGGCCCGGCGGGGCTGATGGTTTCGCTGGTCCTCTTCACAGCCATCTTTGTCCCCTTTGTCGGGCGGGACTGGTGGCGTTCACGCGGTCAGAACCCCCCTAACGCATGACAAACGGGTTGCCCATGGGTTCGGGAGAGGTGTTGATCCAGATGGTCTTGGGCCTGGTGTAGTCGTAGATCGCCTGGGCGCCGGATTCGCGGCCATAGCCGGAATCCTTGAAGCCGCCGAACTCGGCGATGGGGGAGACCACGCGGTAGGTGTTGATCCAGACGATGCCGGCGCGGATCTGCTTCTGCACACGCAGCGCCCGGCCGATATCGGCCGTGAAGATGCCTGAGGCGAGGCCATATTTGGTGTCGTTGGCCTTGGCGATGACCTCATCCTCTTCCTTGAAACGCAGGACCGAGAGAACCGGGCCGAACATTTCGGAATCGACGATTTCCATCTTCTGGTCGGGACATTCGACGATGGTGGGTTCATAGAACCAGCCGGCATTGAGATGGGCTGGCTGACGGCCCCCGTGATGGACCGTGCCGCCCTGTTCGATGGCTTTGGCGACCTGCGTTTCGCAGGCATTGAGCTGTCCAAGCGTGCAGAGCGGGCCCATCTGGGTCTCTTCGGCCAAGGGATCGCCGATGACGATCTTCTGGGCGCGGGAGGTCAGGTCGGCCAGGAACTTGTCGTGGATCTTTTCGTGGAGATAGATGCGGCTGCCGGCGACGCAGCTCTGGCCCGAAGCGCCGAAAATGCTGGCCATGGAACCGTTCACCGCACTTTCGAGATTGGCGTCCTCGAAGACGACGACCGGGGATTTTCCGCCCAGTTCCAGCGATACCTCGGCAAAGTTCTCGGCGGAGTTGCGCACGATGTGGCGGGCGGTTTCGGGACCGCCGGTAAAGCTGATGCGCGCAACAAGCGGATGCGTCGTGAGCGTGCGGCCACAGGGTTCACCAAAACCGCAGACGATGTTGACGACACCGGGCGGGAAGCCGGCTTCCTCGATCAGGCGCCCGAATTCCAGCATGGCGGCCGAGGCGTGTTCGCTGGCCTTCAGCACGACCGTGTTGCCCGCTGCAAGAGCGGGACCGATCTTTACGGCCACCAGGAACAGCTGGCTGTTCCACGGCACCACGGCGGCGATCACACCCAGTGGCTCGCGCGTGGTCATGGCCATCATGTCGGGTTTGTCGATGGGCAGAGTGTCGCCGGTGACCTTGTCGGCGAGGCCAGCGTAGAAATGGAAGAATTCGGCGATGTACTTGGCCTGCCAGCGGGTTTCCTTGAACATCTTGCCGGTATCGACGCATTCGGTGCGGCCCAGATCTTCGGATTTGTCGGCCAGCAGATCGCCTAGATTGCGCAACAGCTTGCCGCGCTGGCTGGGCAGCATGTTGGCCCAGGGTCCTTCGCTGAAGGCGCGGTGTGCAGCCCTGACGGCACGATCGACGTCCTGTTCGGTGGCGGCGGGAATCCTGGCCCAGGCCTCGCCCGTGGTCGGGTTGATGCTCTCGAAGGTCGCGCCATCACCGGCATCGACCCAGTCGCCGTCGACCAGCATCTGATAGTTTGTGAGTTCCGACATGGCTTCCTCCCGGACTGCGAATTTGATCGCGCGCATTCAACTGGGCTTGCGCTTGAAACGCAACCGGTCAGAGTAATGGGCGGGAACCGGAGACCGATGATGGCTCGAAACCAACTGGACTGGTTGCAGCCCTGTTTCACGACACCTGGCAAACACAGTGCCTGGATCGCGGTGTCGGCGGGCAAGGCAGGCGAGTCCGTACACCTGCCGATCACGGTCATCCACAAGGGCGCGGGGCCGCGTGTTCTGTTCACCGGTGGTAATCACGGTGACGAATATGAAGGGCCCATCGCGATCCATCGCATGATTCGCGACATGGAGGCTGGGGACCTGATCTGCGGCACATTGATTCTGATGCCCGCACTCAATCCGCCAGCCGTGGAGGCCGGTACGCGTGTGTCACCAATTGACGGCAAGAATCTCAATCGGGAGTTTCCCGGCAAGGCGCGGGGTACGGTGACCCAGCGCATTGCGCACATGATCACCGAACACATCCTGCCCCATGCCGATGTGGTGCTGGACCTGCATGCCGGCGGCAAGACCAGCGACATCATGCCCAGCGTCATGATCCACAAGCTGCGCAGCAGGGAACGCATGGCGCGCACCCTGGGTGTCATGAAGGCGTTCCGCGCGCCGGTGGGAATCCTGATCAAGGAGTTCGACAGCGAGGGCATGCTCGACACGACGGTGGAACGGCTGGGCAAGATCTTCGGATGCTGCGAACTGGGTGGCCTTGGCAGGGTCACGCCCGAAACCGTTGATGTCACCTGGACCGGCATGAACAACGTGCTGAAACATCTGGGCATGATGAAAGGCTCCTTGCGCACGCCGGTCTGGCGCAACAAACGGCGTAGCCGTGTGGTCGAGGCGCTGACCTTCAAGCGTTACCTGATGGCGCCGTTTGCCGGGATCTTCGAACCCTTTGTCGATATCGACGCGACCGTGAAGAAGGGCGAGCCCCTGGGGCGCATCCTCTCCCTTGATGATCCCCTGGAAGAACCCGTCATCTGCCGCTCACCAGCGGACGGTATCCTGTTCCAGCGCCATGCCTTCTGTCTGGTCGAGGCCGGACGCAAGCTTGCCCTGGTGGCGGAGGAAACCGACCGCTGGGACGCGATGGCCGATGCGGTCTGAACACCAGAAGAACCCCCGGAATGGAGAACACCATGGCTGCCTTTGAAACCTCGGAATACCGGACGCGAATGCAACGTGTCTGCGCAAACATGCAGGAAGCCGGGATCGACACGCTGGTCGTTCTTTCCCAGGCGCATATGACCTACCTGACGGGCTACGAAGGCGATTCCGATTACGTGCCCCAGGTCACGATCGTACATGCTGGAGACACCGACCCCATCATCATCCTGCGCGAGATGGATCTCTATTGTGCCTATCCCACGGTCTACCTCGATGAGAGCCGGATCGAGTGTTACCCCGAAGACCACATCGGAACACCCGACCGCTCGCCATGGGATGTGATCGGCAAGCGGGTTGGTGAGATCGCCGGCAGCGGGCGCATCGGCGTCGAGTTTTCCTCGTCGAACTTCTCGTTTGCCGATCATCAGGCCCTGGTGCGTGTCCTGGGTGATCGTGCGCTGATCGACGGCAGCCGCATGGTGACGCAGGCACGCACGAAGAAATCGCCGGCCGAGCTCGCCTACATGCGACAGTCCGCCACCATAGTGGATCAGGCGCTGACCAACGGGATCAACGCGATTGCGGAAGGCGTGCGGCAATGTGACGTCGCCGCGCGCATCTCCCATGATCTGATTGCTGGAACTCCCGATTGCGGCGGTGGCCCGATCAAGCCCGTTACCATGCCGACCGGGCCGGGCGTGGCCCAGGCGCCGCATCTGAAATGGACCGATGCACCTTACCGCGATGGCGACCAGACGGACTTCGAGGTTGGCGCGTTTGTGCATCGTTATACCTGCGCCCTGTCGCGCACGGCCATCGTCGGGCAACCGCCTGCGCGCCTGCTGCAGGTCCACGATGCGGTGATGGACGGGTTTCACGCAGCCGAATCCGCCATCCGTCCCGGTGCCACCTGCGGTGATGTGCACCGGGCTTTCACGAAGGCCTTTGCGCCCCATGGCGTGCGCAAGGAATCGCGGATTGGCTACTCCATTGGACTGGAATGGTCTGATCTCTGCTTCAGTCTTCAGGATGATGATGAAACCGTTCTGGAGACCGATTTCACGACGCACCTCATCATCGGCATCTGGGAGCGTGAAGACGCCTATGTGTTTTCCGAGACCATGCATGTCGGTGAGATCGGCGCGCAGAGTTTCTCGTCCATGCCACGACAGCTTTTCATTCGATAACCGGAGACAACACCATGGCCAAAAAGAAGGAAGTGATCGGCGGGCCGCTGATCATCAACGGACGCACGCTTTCGCTCTCGCGGGCGATTCGCGCGGGCGACATGCTCTACCTGACCGGTCAGGTCCCCCTGAAGGACGGTGCACCCATGACAGAGGGCAGCATCGAGGATCAGACCCGTGTGGTGATCGAGATGATCCGCGACACGCTGGAGCTCGCCGGCTGTGATCTCTCCGATGTGGTCAAGGCAATGGTGTGGCTGCGCGACCGGGCTGATTTCCCGGGTTTCAACGAAGTCTATGCCGAGTACTTCCCCAGTGAGCCGCCGGCACGCTCTGCCGTGATCTCCGAGCTGTTGGTGGATGTGCGCATCGAGATCGAGGTGGTTGCCTACAGTCCGCAGGGTTGAGCGTGCCGCGATGACATCCGGGGACACGCAGGGCAGCGGACGCGGTGCGGGCCGGCGGGCACGCCGTCGTGATGGTCCGATTCCGCAGCGCCCCTGGGGTCAGCCGGTCAACCGCCATGCCCTGATTGAGGTCGTGTCGGCCGACGAGCTGGAGTCGATCCACCGGACGGCGCTGCGTATCCTGAGCGAGATCGGCATTGCGTTTCATGATGACGAAGCACGTTCGATCTTCCGGGATGCCGGAGCGCGGGTGGATGAGGAGAGCCATAACGTCCGGCTCGGGGAGGAGCTTGTCGATGAGGCGCTGGCACGCGCACCGTCATCCTTTCGCCTGACGCCATGGAACCCGGATCGTGCGGTGCTGATCGGTGAAGGTCATATGGCCTTCACCACGGTCCTGGGACCGCCCAATTGCAGCGACCTGGAGCGCGGGCGCCGCTCTGGAACGCTCGAGGATTTCAGCGATTTCGTACGCCTGGGCCACCACTTCAACATCGTGCACATGATGGGCGGCTCTCCGGTTGAGCCAATGGATGTCGAGATTCCCTTGCGCCATCTCCAGTCGACACAGGCCATGCTGAAGATGACCGACAAGGTCCCCTACGTCTTCTGCCACACACGCCAGCGCATGCATGACGTGCTCGACATGATCGCGATCACCAAGGGAACGACCCGCGATGCGCTCGACCCCACGACCTATGCGATCATCAACACCAATTCGCCGTTGCAGTACGACAAGGCGATGGCGGGCGGCGTGATCGAACTGGCACGCCACAATCAGGCAGTCCTGCTGACGCCGTTTTCGCTGGCCGGTGCGACCATGCCGACGGCTCTTGCCGGCGCCATCGCGATGTCGGCAGCCGAGATGCTGGCGGGCCTTACCCTGTCGCAGTTCGTGCGTCCCGGCGCGCCGTTTGTCACGGCGGCCAAGACGTTGAACGTGGATATGAAGACAGGCGCGCCGGCGTTCGGCTCGCCCGACGGCAACAAGGCGATCCAGATCGGGGGACAGCTTGCGCGCCGCTATGGCCTGCCGTTCCGCGCCTCGAACTTCTGTTCGTCGAACGCCGTCGATTTTCAGGCCGGATGGGAATCCCAGGGCACGTTGTGGAGCGCCATGACATCGGGTGCCGCCATCGTCATGCATGCGGCGGGCTGGCTGGAAGGCGGGCTGTGTGCGTCGTTCGAGAAGTTCGTGCTGGATGTCGACATGCTCCAGGGCATGGCGGCCTATCTCGACCCCATTCCCGTGAACGCCCAGACTCTGGCCATTGAGGAAATCGCCGAGGTGGGTCCCGGCGGACACTTCTTCGGGACCGACGCCACGCTCGCTGCCTATGAAGGTGCCTTCTACAATCCGCTTGTGGCCTCGACCCAGAACCATGGCGCCTGGGTGGAGGCGGGCGCGCTTGATGCGGCCCAGCGGGCTCATCTGATCTACAGGAAGGCGCTGGAAGACTATGTGCCGCCGCAGATGGATGCCGCGTGGGCCGAAGCACTGGATGCCTTTGTTGCGCGCCGTACCGCAGAAGGTGGCGCGGCGATCGACTAGACTGATCAGTCCTGGCGCTGGGCCTCTTCCAGCAACCAGTCGCGAAAGGCTGTAACGGCCGCCGAGTTTGCAGGGTCAGGTGGCGTCACGAGGTGAACGGCCTGGCCCTTGCTGAGTTCGGGGCCGACGGGCCGTACGAGTTGCCCGCGTTCAAGCTGGACATCGACGATGCGGCTGAACCCCAGCGCGACGCCCTGGGACTCCATCGCAGCCTGAATGATGTTGGCATAGGAATCGAACCCGATGATGCGGGGCGGGCCCGTCACGGTGACTTCTGTGCCCTCCAGCCACCAGGTCCAGTCCTCACCGGCATGGGCGGGACCGTCGAGATTAAGCAGGGTGTGGGAAAGAAGGTCGCTGGCCTGATGAATGGGACCGTGCTGTTCGAGATAGTCGGGCGCACAGACCGGGAAGGTGCGGGTGCCAAAGAGCAGCTGGCTGGTCTGGCCCGGCCAGTTTCCATCGCCGTAACGCAGACCCAGATCGATGCCGTCGCGCTGCATGTCGAGCGGGACATCCGAGGCACGCAGGCGAATCTCGATTTCCGGGTGGCGTGCACGGAAGCGGGGCAGGCGGGGCGTGAGCCAGAACGAGGCAATGGCGATGGTCGCCATCACGGTCACACGTGATGCGCCGGTTTCACGGTTGAGGGCATCGGTCGCTGTCGCGATGGATTCCAGACTGGGATGCACGACCTTCCGGAACTGCTCGCCCTGTTCGGTCAGTTCCACGGCACGGTGGACCCGCACGAACAGGCTGGCGCCCAGGTGTTTTTCGAGCATGTGGATCTGGCGACTCACGGCTTCGCGGCTGACCAGCAGTTCGGCGGCAGCCTGGGTGATGCTGCCATGGCGTGCCACGGCCTCGAAGGCAACGAGGCTGTTGAGCGGGGGAAGGCGTTGGCGCAGCGTTGGCATGACGCTGATGTTACGCGAGTTGCGCCGCGCTGCAATGGCCGGGATTGTCAGTCCGTGGCGATGCGCAACAGGACATCAACGGCCACGGTGCTTTCCGTTCCGACCAGTAGCGGGTTGATGTCGAGTTCGACCAGGTCGTCTGCTCCCGTTGCAAAGCCTGCAATGGCTTCAATGGCATCAAGGCAGGCTTCGAGGTTTCCCGCCTGCGCGCCACGATATCCCGCGATCAGTTGCGCAACTTTCAGGCCCGAAAGGGCCCTGGCGATATCGTCACGCGATGCCGGAAGCAGAAGGGTCGTGGCATCGCGCAGAAGTTCCACCAGCGTACCACCGCCCGCAATGGTCAGCGCCAGGCCAAAGGCGGGGTCGCGGCGCACGCCGACCAGCAGTTCTGCGACCGGCTTTGCTGCCATGGTTTCGACCAGAAAGCTGTCGGACGGGATGCCCGGTGCATAGGCGGCGACCGATGCGGTGATGTCCTCTACGGCCTGCTCCACAGCTCTGGCGTCGGCGAGGCCGATCTTCACTGCGCCAGCTTCGGTCTTGTGGGGCAGATCGGCGCTGACCAGTTTCACGACGACGGGAAAGCCGATTTCCCCGGCGTCAGCAGAGGCGCCTGCTGCGTCTGTCCGTCTTGCCGTGGGTATGTGGAGCCCGGCCTGGGCGAGGCGTTGTTTGCCCTGCCACTCGTCGAGAACCTTTGTTTCGGCTGCAACACAGCGCGACGTGGTAAGCGCGAGCGCCTCTGCACCATCGCCTGCGGCGACTTGGGTTCGGCGAGCACCCCAGCGGCAGGCGGCGTCGATCGCTGCGACGGCCTCGTCGATGCCCTGGAGCGGCGCGACACCTCCGGCCATCAGAAGGTCACGGGTTTCCTCATCGATGTTCTCGGCGAGACCACTGCATACCGCCGCCGGAATTCCTGCGCGGCCGGTTGCCGCAATGAAGGCGCGGGTATCGGCGCGGTAGTCTTCGTTGGTGCCACCCAGTTCCGGTCGGGGATGATCCTGAGCCATGACTGCAACGTCGCAGGGTTCCAGCAAGGCGGTCTCGACAACGCGGCCGACTTCTTCCTCATGGCCCCAGAGCGGAGTCGTGTAGTCCAACGGATTGGCAACGGTCGCGATGGGCGGAAGGACGGCACGCAGCTTTGCGGCGGTATCGGATCCGGGCTGGTTGTAGGTCATGCCGAAACGATCACCCAGGTCGGCCAGCATCCCGGAATCACCGCCTGAGCAGGTGAATGCCATCATGCGCCGGCCCTTGGGCGCACCCGCGATGGAAAGCATCTTCAGGGTTTCAAGAAGTGCTGTGGGCGATTCCACGCGAATCACGCCGACACGATCAAAGAGCGCGTCGTAAAGCTCGTCGCTGCCCGACAGGGAGCCGGTGTGGCTGATGGTCATGCGTTGACCGATTTCAGAGCGGCCGACCTTCAGGGCCACAATCGGTTTGCCCGCCGCCAGGGCACGGGCGGCAACCTCGGCAAATCGGGGCACGTCCTTCAGGGCTTCGATGTAGAGACCGATGGCGGTGACCGCATCGTCATCGATCATGACGTCGATGATGTCCTCGATCTGCAGAACCGACTGGTTGCCGATACTGACAAGATAGGAAAAATCGGCGTGTCGCCGGTTCATGGTGAGGTTGGTGCACAACATGCCGCTCTGGGAGACAAAGCCGATGCCGCGTTCGACCGGGCGGCCGCCATGATCGAACGGCCAGAGATGGGCGCTGGCAATGTAGTTGAGGACTCCCAGGCAGTTGGGACCGATGAAGGCTGTTTCGCCAGCCGCTTCGATCAGCCTTGCTTCGACCTCTGCGCCTTCGTCACCGGTTTCACCAAACCCGGCGGTGTAGCTCACCACGGCACCGGCATCCTTCCCGGAGAGCGCAGCGACGGTCTCGACGGCGTGATCGCGCGGCACGGCCAGAAACGTGGCATCGGGACCTTCCGGCAAATCTGCGACGGTCGGGAAACAGGGCTCTCCGCCCAGTTCATCGCGCTTGGGATTGACCCCCCAGATCGTGCCGGTGAAGCCCGAGCGACGGCATTGTGCGGCACCATGGGCAGCACTGGCGCCACCGATGAAGGCGATGTGCCGGGGCTTGAACAGCCGCTCCAGATTGCGCCGCTGCTTGGGTGTCATGCGCCGTGTTCCCGCAACAGGGTGCGCGAGATGATGTGGCGCTGGATTTCCGAGGTGCCTTCCCAGATGCGCTCCAGACGTGCATCGCGCCACAGGCGTTCGATCGGCAGGGCCTCCATCAGGCCCATGCCGCCAAAGATCTGCACGGCGTTGTCCGCGCCTCTGCCCAGGGCTTCGGACGCATAGAGTTTTGCCATGGCGACATCGTCGGGGCGCATGTTGTCGGCATCTGCACCACGGGCGGCGTGGAAGGTGAGAAGGTCCGAAGCCAGAAGTTCGGTCGCCATGTCGGCCAGCTTGAATGATGTGCCTTGGAACTTGCCGATGGGCTGGCCGAACTGCTGGCGTGTGGCAGCCCATTCCGTCGAAAGTTCCAGCAGGCGCTCCAGCTTGCCGCAACAGCCTGCGGCGACCCAGATGCGCCCGGCCCGCAGCCACTGGTTGGCAAGGTCGAGGCCGGTGCCGGGCTCGCCCAGAATCTGGCTGGCGGGCACGCGACAATCATCGAAGTAGAGCTCGAAGTTGCGATAGGCACGCTGACTGACCGGCTGGGGCCCGCGCACCATCTCGAAGCCCTTTGTGCCGACATCGACCAGGAAGGACGTCACCTGCTTGCGTTCACCCCGCGGGGTCTGCTCGACGCCGGTGGCGGCAAAGACGATGGCGAAGTCGGGATTGACCGCAGAGCTGATGAAATGTTTCTGGCCGGTGATGATCCAGTCGTCCCCATCCTGTCGCGCGCGGGTCTGCATACCCATGACATCGGAGCCTGCACCCGGCTCGGTGAGCCCGAAGCATTCGGCGCGCTCGCCCGTGACCGAGGGCTTCAGATAGGTTTCGATCTGGTCGCTCTGACAGGCCATGAGCAGTTCGGTGGGGCGTGCAGCGATCTCGTGCAATGCGTGTGTCACCTTGCCGAATTCACGCTCCAGGATGGTGCGCTCGACATGGTTGAGGCCGCCGCCGCCGACCGATTCCGGCAGATTGGCGGCATAAAAGCCCATCTCGATGGCGCGCTTCTTGATCTGCTCGGTAAGGTCGTCATCGACGTTGGCCGCCTTGTCGACGGCATCTTCGTGAGGCATGAACTCCTGTTCCACGAACGCTTTGATGGAGTCGAGAAGAAGGCGCTGGTCTTCGGTGAGGTCGATGTTCATGGTCCCTCGCGGCGTCAGGATTGTTGCATCAGGGTGTTCCCGAAAGCGGGAGTCCTGTCGTAGAAGCGACGGGACAATTAGGACAGATCGATCACTTTGGGAATATCCCAAGGCAGGTATCGACCGGCAAAGGGAGACAAATCCATGACATTAGGCGATGACGAGGTAAGGGTTGTCCGGGACGGCCATATCCTGGAAATCACCATCAACCGGCCCAAGGTGAACGCGATTGACGCGGCGACCAGCCGCAAGCTGGGTGAGGCATTCGTCCTATTGCGTGATGACCCGGAACTGCGCGTCGGCATCATCACGGCCACGGGCAAAAAGGTGTTCAGCGCGGGCTGGGATCTCAAGGCGCTCGATAGCGGTGACCAGGCACTCGACAACTGGTGGGAAGGTGAAGACCCCGATCTGGGCGGCTTTGCCGGGATCACCGAGATGTGGAATCTCAACAAGCCGGTGATTGCTGCGTTGAACGGCCTGACCATCGGTGGCGGCTTCGAGATTGCCCTCGCCAGTGATCTCATCATCGCTGCCGACAACGTGCAGTTCGCCCTGCCGGAAATGCCGTTGGGGATCGTGCCTGATGCCGGTGCCCTGCAGCGCCTGCCGCGCCGTCTGCCCCACAACATCGCGCTGGAAATGCTGTTCCTGGGCCGCTGGATGCCGGCCGATGAGGCCAGGATGCATGGCCTGGTGAATGCGATCGTTCCCCATGACCAGTTGATGGACAAGGCACGCGATTGGGCGACACGCCTTGCCGAAAGCGCCCCGCTTGCCCTGCAGACGGTCAAGGAAGTGCTGCGTGCCGTGGAGGGCGATACGATCCAGGAAGCGTTCCAGACCATTCGCACGACCGATCTGCCGATCTATCGCAAGATGCTCAATTCCGAGGACGCCAAGGAAGGCGTCAACGCCTTCGTCGAGAAACGCAAGCCCGTCTTCAAGGGCAAGTAAGGAAACCTGTCATGGCACGCAAAGCAGTCGAAGAGGTTCGCAACGTTACCTGCCTGGGCGCGGGTCCCATCGGGGGCGGCTGGGCCGCCTATTTCCTGGCGCAGGGATATGACGTCACATCCTGGATTCACGATGCCTCCGAGGAAGCCAAGCTGCGCGAACTGATCGGTGCGGCATGGGAAGCCCTGACCGAACTGGGCCTGGCACCCGGCGCTTCGCAGGACCGGCTTACCGTCACGACGGATCTGGCAGCAGCCGTTGCCGAAGCCGATTTCGTGCAGGAGAGCGTGCCCGAAAACCTGTCGCTCAAGCAGAAGGTGTACGCTGAACTGGGCGACCTGGTGCCCGAGGGTGTGGTGATCTGTTCGAGCACTTCGGGCCTCACCATGACCGAGATTCAGAAGTCATGCCCGACCCCTGAGCGCACGGTGACGGGCCATCCCTTCAACCCGCCCTATCTGATGCCGCTGGTCGAAATCGTTGGCGGCGAAAAGAGCGACCGCGATGCTGTCGAATGGACCGGCGCGTTCTTCAAGCATGCCGGCAAGGCACCGCTGGTCATGGAGCGGGAGGTGCCGGGGTTTGTCGCCACGCGCCTGCAGGAAGCAATCTGGCGCGAGGCGCTCCACATGGTGAACGAAGGCGAAGCCACGGTGGAGCAGATCGATATTGCTGTCACCAACGGCCCCGGCCCGCGCTGGGCGCTGATGGGTCCCTGCATGGTCTATCATGTCGGCGGCGGCGAGGGCGGCATGCGCTATTGCCTGGAGCAGTTCGGCCCCGCGCTCAAGTTCCCCTGGACCCGTCTGGTCGCCCCGGAACTGACCGACGAACTGACCGAAACCATGGTGCAGGGCAGTGAAGAAGCCGCCGGTGGCGAAGATTTTCTCACCCTCACACGCAAGATGAACGATGGTCTGGTGAAGGTCTTGAAGGCGCGCAAAGAGGCCGGGTTCTAGGACTGCACCGAACGCCTGATCTTGTGCCTATGGGCCCCAGCCTCCGCTGGGGATCGGATCAGAGCAGAGGTCCAACAACTGCGATTCCCAGCGGGGCCTGCCCCGGACTTGATCCGGGGGGCTGGGATCCATACGCACAGATGTTTGGTCGAATGCGCAGTGTGGCTGCGACCACCGCTTCCCCCTCGCTGTCCTACGTGGCACGGTTGCGCCAACCGTGGAGGGCACATGACCGAACAGCAGACCCATGGACGCAATGTAAGCCGGGAGTTTCTAGAAGACCGTGCGAAGTTCATCCGCCTGGAGACCGTGCGGCTGACCAGGATCGCCGGGGCCGGGCATTACTCCAGCACGTTTTCAGCAGCCGAATTGCTGGCCGCACTCTATTACGCGCAAATGCGCATCAATCCGGCCGAGCCGGACTGGCCCGAGCGGGACCGTTTCGTGCTGTCCAAAGGCCATATCGCGATCGGGCTCTATCCCGTGCTGGCCGATCTGGGCTTTTATGATGCCGATCTGCTGGAGGACTACACAAGGCTGGGCAGCGCCTTTGGCGATCATCCCGACATGAAGAAGATCACCGGGGTCGATTTCAGCTCCGGGTCGCTGGGTCACGGCCTTTCGGTTGCTCTGGGCATGGCGCTTTCTGCCCGCATGCAGGGCAACGACAGCCGCATCTATTGCATGCTGGGCGACGGTGAACTGAACGAAGGCCAGGTTTGGGAAGCCGCAATGTCGGCAGGCCATTTCGGGTGTCAGAATCTGGTCGCTATCGTGGATCGCAACCGGCTTTGCATCGACGGATCGACCGAGGAGATCATGTCGGTCGAGCCGCTGACGGACCGTTTTGCCAGTTTCGGCTGGAATGTGCAGCGCATCGATGGCCACGATCTCGACGCCATCATGGCCGCCTTCGATGCCCTGCCTTCAGGGAACAAGGGCAAACCCCAGATGATCATCGCCGACACGGTCAAGGGACGCGGCGTGCAGATGATGGAAATGAGCCTCAACTGGCATGTCGGCAACCTGGTGGGTGCCGACTACGACGCCGTGATCGAAGAGATCCAGCGCGGTCTGCAACCGGTTACCGTCACGGAGGTGCGGCCATGAGTGAAGCAGAAGGCGACGTCCTATCCGGCCTGTTCACCGGGATCAGCGACCTCAAGGAAAGCCGTTCGGTCAAGGGCACGCCGGCCTCGCGCCTGCCGGCCTTCATTCTGGGTGAGGAACTCGCTGATCTTGCCGATCATGATCCCCGCATTGTCGTGTTGACGGCCGATCTGGCGTCTGCCAACCGCACCACGGAGTTCCGCGACCGCCATCCCGAGCGCTTCTTTGATTTCGGCATTGCCGAGAAGAACATGATCACGGCTGCTGCCGGCATGGCGTCCTGTGGTCAGATTCCGTTCACGGCAACCTTTGCTGCGTTCTGCGGCATTCTGGGTGCCGAGCAGATCAGGACCGATTGCGCCTATACCGGCCTGCCCGTGCGGGTGCTGGGCCATCATTCCGGCATGTCGATGGGGTTCTACGGTACCAGCCATCATGCCCTGGAAGACCTGGCCATGATGCGCACCATCGCCAATCTCACGGTGATCTGCACGACCGACGCAAACCACCTGCGTGCCGTATTGCGTGCATCCCTGAAGCACGACAAGCCGATGTATATCCGGCTGGGTCGTGGGCGTGACCCCGAGGTCTATGCCGAGGTGCCCGAGATCGAGATCGGCAAGGCAATCCGCCTGCGTGAAGGGCGGGACCTGACGCTGATCACCACGGGCGCGCAGGTTCATGCCTGTCTGGAGGCCGCTGATGCGCTGGCCGAACAGGGGATCGAGACCCGCGTCGTCGACATGCACACGATCAAGCCACTGGATGAAGCCGAGGTGCGTACGGCTGCATCCGAAACCGGCGCTATCCTGACGGTCGAGGAACACAACATCATCGGCGGGCTGGGCAGTGCGGTTGCCGAAGTGCTGGTGGACTGCGAACGCCTGCCGTTCCGGCGTCACGGGATTGACGACGAGTTTGTCCTGATCGGTCCGCCCGCCGGGCTTTATGCGCATTACCGCCTGGATGCGCCGGGTGTGCGCGACGTCGCCCTGGAGCTGCTGGAGAAACGCTGATGCTGACCATGCCCAACGATGTGCGGATCGAAGAGATCATGGATTCGATGGACATGGTGCTGAAGGCACAGGCGCGCATCTACATGCATCTGGCGCGCGAGGCGACCGAGCGTTTTGGCCGTGACGGCGAGCGCAGCGTGCGTCTGGGTCTACGCGCCTATGGTCACTGGCGCGGGCGCGAAATGCAGGAAGCCCATCACGCGCTGGGCAGGCCCATCAACATGGAATCCCTGATGCGCTGCTGGGACAACGGCAGTTCGCACATCGCCAAGGACACGATCCAGGAAGAGGGCCGCTATACAGCCAATGATGTGGAGTTCGATGTCTTCCACTGCCCGGCATCGGAAGCCTGGAAGGATGGCGAGTTCCACCAGATGGGCCACTGGTATTGCGACGAGTTCCATCAGGCGGCTGCGCGCACCTACCACCCCGACGGCAACGTGACGATCCACGAGAACCTGATGAAGGGCGATGATCATTGCCACTTCCGCTGGTTGATGCCGCCCGCCGCGCCGGCCCTGGAACTGGGCGAGCCGACCGAACTCGGGACGCGCCTGAGTCGGGATTACAAGGCGGCCAGCGAGACCGAGGAAGCCTGGAATGCGCTCAAACGCAGCAACCGGCTGCTGGGCGGGCATTTCTTCACCTGTGCGATTCCCATCATCGAGCGCCATGGCGAGGAAGGCCGTGCCGCCGTGGCCGCTGCGCTGGAAAGCTGGGGTCGCGAGCGCGGGAAGAAACTGCGCGAACGCCAGGAAGAACGGGGCACGCCGATTTCGCTGGAGAACTTCATACGGGATCACGACCTGCCCGCGCGCCTGATCTGGCCCATGCGGGAAGTTGAAATGTCGGAGGGCCGGGTTGTCGTGGAGTTCGATGAAACGCCCCAGGACGAAGCCTTCGAGGATCATGATCACCGTGACCTCGGCCGGCTCTGGTACGAGGCGTCCTATCCCGCCATGGCCGAGGGCTACTTGCCGGGCGCGTCCGCCGAATGGCGCCTGCTGCGTTCGCGCGGTGACGCTACAAACAGGCTGGAACTGAGCTGCTGAAACTCTGACACCTCTTGACGTTCAACCAACTCCCGGCGACAAGCGCACCGGGTTGAGGAGATCATGATGAGCGATTCCATTCCTGCCGATCTGAAGGCGGTTTTTGAAGACACTTCCGATCTGGGCGCGCTGTTCCAGAAGCTGATGCCGGTTTATGGCAAGGCTGTCAGCGCCGACCGCTCGCTGCTCTTCCTCTATGAACCCGATGCCAAGATGGCGCGCTGTGTCGCGGCCTGGCAGGCAAGGCCGGAATGGGCGATGGACCGGCCCATGGAGGGCTGGGAAGTCATGCCCGACAATCTGGCCGAGGAAGACCCGATGTTTGCAGAGGCCATGGTCAATCCCGAGGCGCTCTATATCGACGATGTTCTGAATGCGCCGCCCGAGGTGCTGAACGGTCCCTATGAGGTCGAGAACTTCAAGCATCTGGCGCTGATCCATGCGCCGCTCCTGGAAGGCGGCAAGCTCTATGGCATCCTGGAGCCCTGCACGATGGCTGCGCCGCGTGTGTGGACCGATCACGACAAGGCGGTGACGGCCTGGACCCAGGCGCAACTGCTGCCGCTGGCCAAACGCTACATCGCGCAAGAATTTTCCTGAACCAACAACCCGAACGCTCTTGACGGAGAAAGACCCATGAATACCGACGTCATCATCAGCTGCGCCGTGACCGGTGCCGGCGACACGACCGGCAAAAGCAACAAGGTGCCAGTGACGCCGCGCCAGATTGCCGATTCCGCCATCGAGGCCGCCAATGCAGGCGCTGCAATCACGCATATCCATGTGCGTGACCCGGAAACCGGCAAGGGCTCGCGCGATCCCGGTCTGTTTGAAGAAACCGTGAACCTGATCAAGCAGGACGGCGTGAACGTCATCCTGAACCTGACAGCAGGCATGGGCGGTGACTTCAACCCCAGCGATGACGGCACGGCAGGACCGGGCAGCGACCTGATCGGACCCAAGGAGCGGCTGGAGCATGTGCGCCGTATCCGTCCGGAGATCTGCACACTCGACTGCGGCTCGATCAACTTCGGCAATGGCAACGAGACCTACATCAACCCCGCGTCCTGGTGCCGTGAAATGGCGATCGAGATCAAGGCACTGGGCGTGAAGCCCGAGATCGAGGTATTCGATCTGGGCCAGGTCCGTCTGGCAAGCGCGATGTATGACGAAGGCCTGCTGGCCGAACCCGCCCTGTTCCAGGTTTGCCTGGGCATTCCCTGGGGTGCGGGTGCTGATACCCGCTCCATGATGGCGATGGCCGATGGCCTGCCCCGTGACGCCAACTGGGCCGGGTTTGGTATCAGCCGCATGCAGATGCCCATGGTGGCACAGGCCATGCTGCTTGGTGGCAACGTGCGCGTCGGTCTGGAAGACAATATCTATCTGGACCGTGGCGTGCTGGCTACCAACGGCGACCTGGTGGCGCGCGCCACCGAGATCATCGAGCGCATGGGTGGCCGCGTCGTCGGCCCCGACGAAGCACGCAAGACGCTGGGTCTCGACAAGTAGTGATTGCCAGCACTTGGGCGAACCTGATGGTTCGCCCAAGTGCGCCCTCAATCGACGGGGGATGCATCCGCATCCCTTGGCTTTCGCGCCATGCGGCGCGGGGCCGCAGTCGCGGCCTTGATTTCAAGTTCAGTGACGCTGAAGACGGCCCTGTCTGGTTGATCCGGCAGGGCCATTTTTCTTTCCGTGATGAAAATGTTACGGGACGCCGAAGTTTTTTCGCCTTTACGATGGCATCCCTGCGAACGCTAATGCGCGCAACCTAATTTGCTCCCGGAGTATCCAAGATGAAGTTCAGCCTTTCGATTGACATGTCGCGCCTTGATCCTTCCGTCGACATGCGCGAGGTCGCGCGCAACACGATGGAGATCGTGCAGATGGCCGACGAAGGCGGCTTCGAGATGGTCTGGGCGGCCGAACATCACGCCATCGAAATGACCATCGCACCCAACCCATTCCAGCTTCTGGCGTGGTTTGGCGGCCAGACCGACAACATCCGTCTGGGCGTGGCCGTGGTGCAGGCACCGTACTGGCACCCCATCAAGGTCGCGGGCGAAGCTGGCCTGCTGGATCTGATGTCGGGTGGCCGGCTGGAACTGGCTCTGGGTCGTGGCGCCTATCAGCGTGAGTTCGACCGCATGATGGGCGGCATGGACCAGCACAAGGGCGTTGCCTACATGCAGGAAATGCTGCCTGTCCTGAAGGAACTCTGGGCCGGCGACTGCACCCATGACGGCGAGTTCTGGCAGTTTCCCGCCTCGACTGCCTGTCCCAAGCCGTTGCAGACACCCCATCCCCCGCTGTGGGTCGCGGCGCGCCATCCCTCGACCTATGACTGGGCGCTCAAGCACGGCTGCAACATCATGTCCTGGGCTCTGACCCGTCCCTTCAGCGAAGTCGTGAAATACAAGGAGCAGTTCGACGAAGCACTGGAGCGCTCCCCCGGGGTCAAGCGCCCCCGGTTCCTGACCATGCGTCACACGGCGGTTTATGCCGATGCCGAGGAAGGCTGGAAGCCGTTCACGGATTCGATGCGCCGTTCGGGCCTGCAGTTCGAAAGTCTGTTCAAGCAGCTTGGCGAGATCAAGAACGGTTTCGTGGAAATCCCCGATTCGGACTCGCTCGACAACAGCACCGAATACGATCCCAACATGCTGAAGAACAATCTGGTGTTTGGCACGCCCGACGAGGTGATTGCCAAGCTGCGCCCCTACGATGATCTGGGCGTCGACAACTTCCTCTATCGCTGCTGTACGGGTCTCGATTGGGAGCTCCAGAAGGAATCCCTGCGCCTCTTCATCAACGAGGTCATGCCCGCCTTCCGCGACTCCCGCTACGTTGCACAGGCTGCCGAGTAGCATAGTATCCAGCCGTCCTCATGATCGGGGGCGGTTGGGGAACTTCGGCTCATGAAACGTTATGACTATGTGATCATCGGTGCGGGTTCGGCCGGCTGCGTGCTGGCCAGCAAGCTGACGGCGGATGGCAGGAATTCCGTCCTGATTCTCGAAGCCGGACCGATGGATCGCAACCTGATGATTCATATGCCGGCGGGTGTTTATAGCGCCCACAAGAATCCGCGTATCAACTGGAACTACGAAACCGAAGCCGAGGATGCGCTCTATGGCCGCCGCGTGGGCATGCCGCGCGGTAAGGTGGTTGGCGGCTCTTCCTCGATCAATTCCATGGTCTACATGCGTGGCCAGCCCCAGGACTATGACCGTTGGGCCGACGAACTGGGCCTCACGGAATGGCGTTATGCCAATTGTCTGCCCTACTTCAAGGCCGGCGAAACCAGTGATCGGGGCCCCAATGACTGGCGCGGCGGTGACGGCCCCCTTGGGGTAACCAAGGGGTGTTATGAGAACCCGCTTTATGATGCGTTCCTGGAGGCCGGTGAGCAGGCTGGTCAGGGGCGCACGGACGACCCCAACGGCTACCAGCCCGAAGGTGTGACGAGGCTGGACGCAACCAAGAAGAACGGGCGGCGCTGCAGTGCCGCCGTCGCCCATCTCAAGCCCGCGCTGGCCCGCGACAACCTGACCCTGATGACCGGCGCGATGGTCCAGAACATCGTGGTCGACGGTAACCGCGCCTCGGGCGTTGTCTTTGATCATCGCGGTGAACGCCACACGGTGGAGGCCGAGAAGGAGGTCATTGTCTCTGGCGGAGCGATCAATTCGCCCCAGACCCTGATGCTCTCGGGCATCGGCCCGGCCGATCATCTCCGTGCCATGGGCATCGACGTGAAATGTGATCTGGCGGGCGTGGGCCAGAACCTGCAGGACCATGCCGCCGTCGACATCACGTTCACCTGCAGGAAATCGTTCCCCATGCATCGCGTGGACCAGCCGCTCAACATGCTGGTCGCCGGTGCCCGGTGGATGCTGGCCCGCTCAGGACCGGCATCCTCGAACATCTTTGAAGCCGGGGGACTGATTCGTGGCAACGACCACGTGGATTATCCAAACCTCCAGTATCACATGGCGCCAACGGGCTATGAGTACGAGGGCGAGAAGATCACCCTGCTGCAGGCCTTCAACATCCAGGTCGATCAGTTGCGCCCCAGAAGCAGCGGGCACCTGGAGTTGAAATCGGCCAATCCCGCTGACAAGCCGGCCATGTTCTTCAAGTATCTGAGCGATCCCTTCGATCTCCAGGAACTGGTCGAAGGGGTGAAGAAGATGCGTGACCTGGTGTCCCAGTCCGCGTTTGCCGACCTTTATGGCAAGGAACTGGGTGACCATGCCGATGCCAGGACGGACAAGGAACTCGAGGAACTCGTCCGGCATTACACCAAGACAGACTACCACCCCTGCGGCACCTGCCGCATGGGCCATGATGCCGGTGCGGTGGTCGATGCCGAATTGCGTGTGCACGGCATGGAGGCGCTGCGCGTGGTTGATGCCTCGGTCATGCCGCGTGTGATCAGCGCAAACCTGAATGCGCCCACACAAATGATCGCCTCACGCGCCGCCGACTACATCCTTGGCAACCCGCAACGCGAGCCATTCGAGGCAAAGTTCGCGTTTCAGTAAGCGTCGGTGATTGGTTGCCTGGGCTGTTGTTCCGTTTAAGCTTCTCCGACATTCAAGGGAGCTGAGCGATGAACAACACCTGGCGCTGGCCGATCGAGCATGTGCACCACATTTCCGGCACGGCCGGGCCGCTGACTTTTGTCGGCGGTGGCGGCGATTTCGACAGTTCCGGCGCCATCCGCAATCCCGGTGATCTCGACGCGCAGATCGAAGGGGCGGTGGCGAATATCTCCGAAGGCCTGGTGGCCGAGAGCTGTTCGCTCAGCGATGTGGTGCGCCTGAAGGCGTTTCACACAACCGATCTGGATGACTGGGAAATCATCGCTCGGATTGTGCGCCATTTCCCCGATGAACCGATGCCGGTGGTGAGTGTTGTGCCCGAACCGCTGCAACCGTTCGAGGGACAGGTGATCCAGATTCAGGCCATCGCCCAGCGTCACTGGCGCCAGGGCGGGGACAACCGCGTTGCCACACGCCCGGTTCCGCTGGCAAAGCAGGGTCTGTTTGATGGCCGCGCGGTCACGGGCGGCCTGCGTGCCGGCGAGTTCATTGCTGTCGCCAACCGCACTGCCGAAGATGCAGAGGGTAACATTACCGATCCCGGCAACGGCGTGGCCCAGAGTCACACCATCATGGGTTATCACGAAGACACGCTGGCCCAGATCGGCGCGACGACCCAGGACAGCGTCAAGATGGAGGGTTACTACTTCGGTGCCACCCATGATGACTGGGCGCCGCTGGCCCAGGCCCGTGCCAGCCATTTTGCCGAGCCGGGTCCGCCGGCCACCGTGGTGCCCTGTCAGCGCCTGAACCCGGAAGGGGCTGTTACCAAGATCGAAGTGATGGCGATGCGCGAGGAATGGAACGGCTTCGACAAGTACATTCCACGCGGCGATTCCTGGCCCAAACGGGTGTGGGACTGGTCGATCCCGCTGCCCTATCGCCAGGGCATCCTGTTGCGCGACATGATCTGGCTGGGTGGTCAGGTGCCCAGCGAGCCGTTCTCGAACACCCGTGCGCGCATGTTGCCGGGCGATCTGGTGGGCCAGACCCGCATGACCATGTCCTACATCGAAGACATCATGCGCGGCTTCAACCGCACACCCGCCGATCTGAAGCTGATGGTCTGCTACTTCACCTGCGCCGACGGCGAGAAAACCACGCGCCTGTTCCTGGACACTCTGGCGGGCTGTATCGGGGGCGCTCTGCCGCCCACGACGCTGGTCGCCAAACCGCAGATGCACTCGGTCGAGAATACCGTCGAGATTTGGGGTGTCGCCCAGGCATGAATTGTTCAATTGAAAAGCCAAACCTGACGGCTCGGCTTTTCAGCCCTCAGGCGCCGGGCGGGGTGCGTCCGCATCCCTTGGCTACGCGCAAGGGTGCGCGGGCCGCAGTCGCGGCCTTCCGGGAGCCGAGGCACGTGGTGCATCATCTCCCGGCATGAGTTCCTTCAGAAAATCGTTCCCACGGGCGAAAAGCATCATCGGCGTGATTCACCTGCCTGCGCTGCCTGGTTATCCGGACTCGCCTGGTATCAACGCCTGCATCGACAAGGCGTTGGCCGACCTGGTGGCGCTGGAAGCCGGCGGTGCCGACGGTGTGTTGGTCGAGAACGAATACGATCAGCCCCACAGGCTGCTGGCCGAACGCGAAACCGTGGCCTGCATGACGCGCATTACGGCTGAAGTTGTGGCCGGGGCGAAACGATCTGTCGTGGGCATCGAAATCCTGATCAACGACCCCGAGGCGTCACTTGCCGTGGCCCAGGCCGCCGGTGCCCGGTTCATCCGCACGGATTACTTCACCGATCCCATGGAGCGGGAGGAGTACGGTGGCGCAATGAGGATCGATGCACCGGGTCTGCTGGCCTATCGAGACCGGCTGGGGGCCGATGACATCATGATCATGGCCGACATCCAGGTGAAGTATGCCCGCCTGATGGTCGAACGCGGCCTGGCTGAGTCGGCCCAGATTGCTCTCGATGCGGGTGCAGACGCGGTGATCGTGAGCGGCGATGCCACCGGTGACCCGACCCGGGTGCGGGATCTGGCGCTGGCCAAGCAAGGTGCGGGAGAAGGGCCTGTACTGATCGGCAGCGGCCTTGATGCCGGCAATGCGCGTGCACTGCTGGCACCGTGTGATGGTGCCGTCGTGGGCACCAGCCTGAAATCGGGCTCCATGATCGACGCTGCCAAGGTTGCGGCTGTGGTTGATGCAGCGCGGAGTTTCGAAGCGTGAAGGTGCTGGCGGTGGGGGATTGCGGCGTCGACCGTTATGTCGATATCCGCGCGGATCGGCCGGGCGGCATCTCGCTCAACTTCGCGGTCAACGCGCGCAACCTGTTCGATCCCGAAGACGAGATCGGTGTGCTGACGGTGCTTGGAAACGACAGCGGTGCCGGTGTTGTGGAACAGGCGATCGCCGAGCATGGACTGGGCGCATCGATTGCCTATGGCAACGACATCACGCCGGTGCAGTTCATCGACCGGGACGAGACCGGCGAGCGGATCTTTGTGCGCTACGACGCCGGAGCGATGGCGGCACACCGCCTGACGGCCGAAGAGCAGGCGCTGATGCAGCAAAGCGATATCGTGATCGCCGCCATCTTCAATCAGGTGGTCGACTACTTCGAATCCGTGGCGGATGCTCCGGCCAATGCGTTACGCGCGCTCGATTACGGCAATCCGGGACCGCCTGAGGACCCTCTGGCCTATATGCGCCGCTACACCGAACGGTTCGATGTCGGCTTTGTCGGCCTGGACCCGGAGCTGCGTCACCTGTTGGGCGAGATCGAGGCCATGGCGCGCAATCATGACAAGATCATCGTCGCGACCCTGGGTGCCGAAGGCAGTGTGACCTTTTCGGCTGACAAGCCGGTCCGCTGTGCGGCGGTTCGGGTTGACCATGTTGTCGATACCACCGGGGCGGGCGATACCTTCGCTGCGGGTTTCCTGAGTGTCTATGCCAAGGGTGGTGGCGTGCAGGCAGCCATGGAACGTGGCGCGCTGGCGGCATCCCGGACGGTGACACAGGTGGGAGCTTTTGCAGCCGAGTTCACGCCATGGCCCAGGGATTATCCGGCGGAATGGGACCTGTTGCGCCACAAGGCGTGAATCGGGCTGTTCACAGCGCGCCAGATTGGTCCATGATACCGGCCAGACTATTCATCCAATAAGGAGCGAACCATGCCTGTCATCAACGTACTCTGGGCCAAGGGTCCGGATCAGCAGAAGAAAGCCGCTGCTGCTGCCAAGATCGCCGATGCGGTCCACGAGGCGACGGGTTCACCGCTGACCAACATCTGGGTCAACTTCGAAGAGGTTGATGACGATGATTTCTTCGTCGGTCATGACAGTCTGACGGACGTGAAAAAACGGGCTGCTGCGGCACAGGCGGCCGAGTAGCGTTCCGGTCAGCCGATCCTGAAGTTGACGAACTGCCAGGGGTCTTTCTGATCGACCTCCGGTTCTTCGAAGAGGTCTGCGCGCTGCTTGAGCGGTGACCAATCCGTTGGCGTGCTGACCATGGGGCCAAGCCAGGGGCGCGCGACTTCCAGGATCGCTTCGTGGGGCAGGTTCTCGGGCTCGTTGAAACCGCGATTGGGGTTACGGCAGGCCCAGATGGCAGCAGACACGACACCTGCAGCGACCTGAACGGCCGTGGCATTCGTGCCTGGGATCAGTTCGCGTGCTTCGTGAATGTCGAGCTGCGAGCCGTACCACCAACCGGTGGGGCCGTCGCCCAGCAGCAGGATGCCGAGCTCGTCGATGCCCGAGATGATCTCGTCTTCGAAGACACGCTCCTTCTTGGGCATGGTCCAGCCCTGCATCATCAGTTCGTGCAGGCTGGACATGGCGGCATCACACGGCATGTAGGCAAAAGCGACGGTCGGGCGATAGAGCTCGCCGTTTTCCTCACGCAGAGTGAAGTAGTCCGAAAGCGTGACACATTCGGCATGGGGCAGGGCGTAGCCAGCGATCTGGCCGCCGTTGGGAACCCAGGAGCGCAGCATGATCTCGGCGGCGGGCTTGGCGATGAAAATCGCGTTGTCGGGACCTTCGTTATGGCCGTGGGCCCGTTCGGGCAGGGTTTTTTCGTGCGTTCCCCAACCCAGTTCCGAGGGCATCATGGCTTCCTCGACAAAACCCTCGATGCTCCAGGTGTTGACGAATTCATCGACCTGCTTGGGTGCATTCACGACCTGGGTATCGCGCTCGGAGATATGGATGACGCGCACCTTGAGGTCGCGGGCAAGGCGCGCCCAGTCTTCCTGAGTCTGTGGCTCCGGATGTTCATGGCCCTCGTGTTTGGCCAGATCGATCAGCGCAGCCTTGGCAAAGTGGTTCACAAGGCCGGGGTTGGCACCATGGGTGACGATGGCCGTGGGGCCGTCGGGGCGCCAGGTCTCGCGCGCCATGCGGCGCGCTTTCTGGTGGGAATAGTACTCCGTGCGTTCGGTCATGGGCACGTCGGCATTGCCGATCTGGTCACCCCAGATTTCCAGGGCCGTATCGACATAAAGCACGCCGTGATGATGACACCAGTCCATCACAGGCATGGAATCGATGCTGACCGACAGATTGATCAGAAGATCACCGTCCTTGAGCGCCTCGCTCATGATCGCATCGAGGCTGTCGCGATCGACATGGCGCTGCAGGAACACGAGGCCTTGATCCATCAGATCGCCAAGACGATCGCTGCGGTCGAGCGTGTCGATCACGGTGTACCGGTCAGCCCCAAGGCCGGCCAGTTTCATGATCATCGGCAGCGCGCATTTCGCGACTGTGCCACAGCCGAGAAACACGATCCGGCCGGAGAACGAGGAATCAGACAACATGGCAGCAAACTTTCCGAGAGGTTGGTGTCCGATCCTTACCCGGTTGCGATTATGCTGTCATCCGCCGGACACGGATTCGCGAGGCGTGCTGCCTCGCTATTGATATGTCCTGGTTTGATACCATCTCAAAGGCCTGTTGTCTTGAAACACCAT
>CALIUG010000264.1 GCA_938048755.1 uncultured Alphaproteobacteria bacterium | reverse complement strand
TGTGCAGCTCTGCCGCGGCAAAGTTCAGGAATTGCTGCATCCGCGCACGTGCGATGGACCCGGGCTTTGGCGAGAAAGCCTTGTCGGGATTTGTGTCGGCAATGAATTGCAGGATCGCGACACCCTCGGTGAGATAAACATCCTCGTCGATCTCTACCGCCGGCACATAGCCATTGGGATTGATACCTCGATAGTCGCGGCCGCTTGCTGTCCGTCCCGATGCGGTGTCAACGCTTTCGATCTCGAACTCCGCACCTTCTGCGATCATTCCCGTGGGCACGAAACCGATGGCCACCGAAGTCTCGCAGAAATGGGCATAGCCGCCTGAAGTGACAAAGCCGATCACCTCGCCGTCTTTCCAGATCGGTTCATCGGCAACGACGTCGGCGTCAGCGGCATCCACCTTGAAGGTGCACAGGCGGCGCTTCACGCCATCTTCCTTTTCCTTCAGTGCGGCATCTCTTCCGATGAAATCGTTCTTCTTGAACGAGATGAAGCGGTCCAGGCCCGTTTCGGCGGCCGTGTAGTCGGGCCTGTACTCCCGCAACCAGGAACCGAAGGACTTTTCCAGACGCAGGCTCATCATGGCGCGCATGCCGAAGGGTCGCATGCCGAACTCTTCACCGGCCTCTGCCAGCGCATGGTAGAGCGCAGCCTGCTCATGGGGTGCAACATACATCTCGTAGCCCAGGTCGCCGGTATAGGTCACACGACAGACCATGGCGTCCGTCAGCCCGACATTCATGCGCCTGACCGCACGGAACGGCATCGCCGCGTTCGAGACATCCTCTCGCGTGGTCTTCTCCAGAACCTTGCGGGCGTTGGGCCCAGCAATCTGGAAGCCGATCTGGCTGCGCGAGACGTTCGTCACCGTCACACCTTTCTCGGGTGCCAGGTCGAGGAACAGGCGCATGTGATAGTCCTGTGAAGCATAACTCGCATTGACCCGGAAGCTCTCTAGTCCAACCTTGGAAACCGTGAAATCCCCCACCAGCCGGCCCATGCTGTTCAGCATGGGTGCCAAGGTCAGCCGGCCTTCGGCCGGCATGCGTGCCGCCATGATGCTGTTCAGCCAGTTCTCCGCATCGGGCCCCTCGATCAGAAACTTCGAGAAGTTGTGGACCTCGTTGATCCCCACATTGGTGCGCACATTGCGGCATTCCGCGCCCACCGCATCAAACGCATTGGAGCGCCGGAAGCTCGGGGTCTCCCAAAGCGGTTCGCCTTCAGGCGCGAAGTAATTGACGTGTTCCATGCCGAACGCGCTGCCGAACACTGCGCGTTGCTCTTTCCAGATCGGATAGGCAGGCGTCGTATGGAACGGACGACCAGCAGGCAGTTCCTCGTTGGGGTAACCAATCGCAAAGCGGCGCTGATAGTTCTCGCGTGTCTTGTCGCGTGTCAGGGCCGGCGTCATGTAACTGCCGAAGCGGGCCACATCCATGGCGAAGATGTCGCGTGTCGGCTCGCCCTCGATCATCCATTCGGCCAGTGCCAGCCCGACACCGCCGCCCTGACTGAACCCGGCCATCACGGCACAGCAGGCCCAGAACCCCTTCAGGCCGGGCACACGCCCGACCAGGGGGTTGCCGTCGCCGGCAAAGGTGAAGGGACCATTGATAATAGTCTTGATGCCGGCCTTGGCGAGCAGCGGATATCGCTTGAACGCGATATCGAGCTTGTCGGAGACTCGTTCGAGCTTGTCCGGCAGTAGTTCGTGGCCGAATTCCCAGGGCGTGCCGTCGACACCCCAATGCTCGCACTTCTGCTCGTACATGCCGATGACCAGCCCCTTGCCCTCCTGGCGCAGGTAACTCTCTCCGGTGGGATCCATGACATGGGGCAGTTCCTCGCCACGCTCATAGACCTCGGGAATGTCGTCGGTGACGAGATACTGATGCTCCAGGGGATGGAGCGGCAGATAGACCCCGGCCATCATGCCGACTTCGCGCGCCCACAGGCCCGCCGCGTTGACGACATGTTCGGCAACGATGGTGCCCTGTTCTGTCACAACGTCCCAGTGATCGTCCGGACGCTGGTTCAGTTCCAGCACCCGGTTGCGCAGATAGATCTCGGCTCCTGCCATGCGCGCGGCCTTGGCATAGGCGTGCGTCGTGCCGGAGGGATCGAGGTGCCCGTCCAGCGGATCGTAGAGCGCACCCAGAATGCCTTCGGTATTGGTGATCGGACTGATCTTTGCGATCTCTTCGGGTCCGACAATCTCGGTCGAAAGACCCATATGGCGGTGCTTGGCGCGTTCGGCTTTGAGAAAATCCAGCCGCTCGGGCGTATCGGCAATGGTGAGCCCACCAACATGGTGCAGCCCGCAGGACATGCCGGTAATTTCCTCAAGCTCGCGGTAGAGCCGGATGGTGTAGCCCTGCAGTGCAGCCATGTTGGGGTCGGCATTGAGCGTGTGGAAGCCACCTGCTGCATGCCAGGTCGAGCCCGAGGTCAGTTCCGAGCGTTCGATCAGAACAACATCGGACCAGCCGCCCTTGGTCAGGTGATAGAGGACACTGCAGCCAACGACACCACCGCCGATCACCGCGACTTTCACATGCGATTTCATGAAGCAGCTCCTTTGCTCTGTGTCCTATATGCAATTCCAACAATTGGTGTCATCCCGGACAAGTGAGCGCAGCGAACGCGATCCGGGATCTCGATCGTGCGGCGTTGAACTCTCGAGATCCCGGCTCTGCGCTTCGCTTGGCCGGGATGACACATCAACTTTTCGGCGACCATCAGCCGAGAACGGAAAAGCTGGAGTTCTCGTTGATCTCGCGATTGCGCGAGAAGAAGCCGAGATCGATATCAAGATCGATGTTCTTGAGACGGAAGTGGACCGGATCCTTGTCGTGATCGCGGCCGTTCTCGCAGGCTTCGATCAGGTCGGCCATCATCTCACCGGCAATGGGCGCATTCTTGAACTGGTTGCCGCTAGTTCCGATCGCCAGGTAGAAACCCTTCAGGTCGGATTTGTCATAGATCGGGCCCCAGTCCTCGGTAACGTCGTAAAGGTCCACCGCGCCACGGGCAGAGTTGGGGATCTGCAGTTCGGGGAACCGCTGGGCCTGACGCATTACCAGGGTCGTCCACATGTGGGTGAACTCGGTGAGGTATTCGTCGGGGTCGACCCATTCCTTTTCATCACAGGCAGGGTCTTCACTGCCGATCAGGATGTGGTTGCCGGTTTCGGGGCGGGTATAGGCGCCGATCTCGCTGTCGGAGAACACATAACCGTCCTTCTCGACGTCATAGCCCTTCGGCGAAGGCACATGGGCGACCTCATGACGCAGGGCACGTGTCGTGATGCGCGTGGTTCCGGCAATGCCGGCCATCGCATTGATCTTGGACGAATGCGGCCCCGCCACGTTGACCACGATGGGCGCATCAATCTCATCGCCATTGTCCAGCGTGACGCCGACCACCTGATCGCCATCGCGGCGGATTGCCGTCGCCTTGGTGTTGAACCGGAAGGTTGCGCCCTTGGCCTCAGCAGCACGCTGCACGTTGTGGCCTGCCAGCTGCGGGTCCGAAATGTAGCCGCCCTTGGGGAACAGCACCGCACCGCGCACGGAACGTCCCTGGGGTTCGCCGAATTTGGGATCGTCCGTCCTGCGGGGGTGATCAAACGAGTCCGTGCAGATCGGCGGGACCCGTTCCTTGACCTGTTCCGGGCTGAGCTCCTCATAGGGGCAGCCGATCTGGTCCATGACCTTCAGGATGCCTTCCAGAAAGTCGTTGTGTTCGGTCTTCATGACCAGACAGCCGCAGTTGTTGTAGCGGGCCATGCCGAGTTCATCTTCGACCCCGCAGAAGTTCTCCCAGTCGGCCCAGTAGAAATGGCTTTCATAGGCGACACCGGAACCATGCACGGTCGAATAGTAGGGCCGGATGATGGCGCAGGAATTGGAGGTAGAGCCGTAGCTGGCGGCGGGCAACGCATCGATCGACAGCGTCTTGAAGCCTTTGGCGGAGAGCTCGCGCGCAACACTGGCACCGATAATGCCTGCTCCGATGATGATCGCATCCCACGTCTGGGCCATGCCCAAGTCTCCCCTCGTGTCCTGTTCTGCCCGTTCGCGAGCAAGAGTTCCGCTCTAATCCCGAATTGCGCCAGAGTCACGACCTGCCACAAAGAAAATCGGCGGCTCCGTTTCGGGAGCCGCCGACAAGTTGAGGGAGGATGTTTGGCTTGCGATCAGCGCAGCCAGATATCACCGGCGACGTAGGCGCGATGGCAATCGGTTGCGTCGTGATACATGTCCTGGTTCAACAATGCGGTTGAGGTCATGCCCGGACCAGCAAAGCGCGGATCATCACATTCGTAGTCGAAGGACCACTGACTGCGGTCATCGCCAAAGTCGATGCTGGCAACAACCGTGTCGGCGTTGGTCGGGACATTGCCGCCACCGACGCCATAGTCGGTCGTTCCGCCGCCCGAACTGGTGGCTCCAAATCCGCTGGTCGCAGTGGTAAGCGGCTCGTCATAGGCATTGGCATAAGGGTCGAAGTCAGCGTCAGCGGTTACCGACAGGGCGATCCGGCCCATTGCATACTGTTCGCTGCAATCGCTGGCGTCGTGATAGGCATCTTCTTCCAGAAGGATGGTCGGCGTCATGCCGACACCGGCGAACCGGGGATCATCACATTCGCCATCATGAGCCCACTGGCTGCGGTCATCGCCAAAGTCGATGCCGTCCAGGCTTGCCACGGCGACAGGATCAGGCTCGATCACCGGATCGACCTGGGGGTTGAGCAGCGCGACAAATCCGTCGACATAAAGCGAGCTGCAATCAGCCGCATCGCGATAGAGATCGGACTCAACCGGCGTGGCATGCACCATGCCCGCACCCTGGAAACGCGGATCGTCGCATTCACCGTCATAAGCCCAGGGGCTGGAATTGTCGCCAAAATCCACACCTAGAACCCGCAGCGGGTTGCCATCGGCAAGGGCGATCTCTCCGGTCTGGAAGGCGGCCAGGCAGTCACTGGCGTCATGAAGCCGGTCTTCATCCAGCAACGGCGTCCAGGTCATGCCCGCGCCGACAAACCGCGGATCGTCGCAATCACCATCGTTCGCCCATTCGCTCAGGTCATCACCGAAGTCGATGCCCGCACCCATGGTCAGGCCGGGATCGACCCATGTGTCTGTTTCGGCAACCGGATCGGCATCAACACGGCGGCGTGTTGAGTCCCGTACACCGCCATTGTCTTCGACCAGTCCGAGCGAAAAATCCTGCTCGGCCGGCGCGCT
>CALIUG010000263.1 GCA_938048755.1 uncultured Alphaproteobacteria bacterium | reverse complement strand
GAGATAGGTATCCTGGGCGACCAGCGCGGTCTGGCGGCGCAGGTCGTCCAGCTTCTGCTCGCGGATGTCGTGGCCATCCATCACGACATGGCCGGTATCGGGGTCCCAGAAACGCATCAGCAGATGAGCAAGCGAGGTCTTGCCCGCACCGCTGGGGCCGACCAGCGCAACCGTGGAACCGGCCGGGATGTCGAGCGTGATGGAATCGAGCGCCGGTTCGCGGCGACCGCGATAGGTATAGGTGGCGTCATCGAGCGCCAGGGACGCACCACCGGGTCCCGCACGTTCGGGAACACCGGGGCCGTCTTCGACCAGCACCTTCTCGTGCTCGACCGCAAAGAGGCGACGGGTCGATCCCAACGTGTCGGCAAGCTGGCGGCCGATATGGGCAATCTCGCTGACCGGCAGGAACGACGCCATGGCGAGCAGCGTGAAGAGCGGAAGCAGACCTGCATCAAGATCACCGGCCACCACCATCATGGCACCTGCAACCACGATGGCGAGGCCGCCCAGACCCGTGGCGACTTCCAGCACGGCCATCTGGAACGTGAGATCGCGATAGAACGGCAGGCGCACCTTCTGCACGCGCCAGGCAATCTCCATGAACCGTTCGCCGCGCAGCCGGGCCTGTCGGAAGGCCACGATCTCGGCCAGGCCCTGGATCGAATCCACAGTGAAGGCGTTGAGTTCACCCAGGGCTTCCCGGGCGCGCGAACCCAGCCGGTCCAGCCGGTTGCGCATCAGGAAGGGCGAGAGCGCCACGATGGCCAGGAACGGCAGCAGCGCCACTGCCATGGGCCAGCCGAACCACAGCAGCACACCGACAATGGCCGCGGGGATCAGGACTGCAACAAAGGCCGGCGCGACGGTGTGGGCATAGAATATCTCGACGGTTTCGATGTCCTGGGTCGCCATGGCCGAGAGGTCGCCGGTGCGCCGGTGCAGCAGATAGGCCGGTGCCAGACGGTCCAGCTTGTCGAACAGGCGCCGGCGCATCTCGGCCAGCAGCTTGAACGCCATGTCATGGGCAAACCAGGATTCCAGCCAGTGGACGATGCCCGCCAACGGCGCGGCAACGGCGAGTGCGATCAGCAACCCTTCAAAGGGTTCACCCGCCTTCAGGTTCGCCACCACCAGGGCCGAAAGTACGCCCACGGCGATCAGCGCGACCACGCGTGTGACGCCAAAGATGAAGGTGAAAGCAAGCTTCAGGCGCTCCACCGTGACGAAGCGCAGCAGTTCACGGGTCGCACCGGCCCAGCCCAGGCCTTCGGCGCGCAGGATGGCGTCGGTGGGTTCGGCCTCAGCCTCCACCATGTCGGCGACGTCACGGTCGCGCGCCTGGGAGACGACCGCTTCGACATCCAGCACATCCTCGTTCCGGTTGCCGGTTTCGCGCGCCTGCTCTGCCATCAGGGTCCAGTAGACACCCTGTTTGGCCATCAGTTCGTCATGGGTGCCTTCCTCGGCGATCTTCCCGTGATCGAGCGCCAGGATACGGTCGGCATCGATCACGCTGGACAGACGATGGGCAAAGATCAGCGTGGTACGGCCCTGCATCAGGCGGTCAAGCGCCTGCTGGATCACGGACTCGTTCTCGGCATCGACGGCTGACAGCGCCTCGTCGAGCACCAGGATGGGTGCATCCCGAAGAAGGGCGCGCGCGATGGCGATGCGCTGGCGTTGCCCGCCGGAAAGACGGATGCCGCGCTCGCCCACCAGCGTGGCGTAACCCTGCGGAAGCCCAGCAATGAACTCATGGGCGTTGGCGGCACGGCAGGCTGATTCCAGCTCTTCATGGCTGGCATCGGGCTTGCCGAAGCGCAGATTGTCCTCGACCGTGCCATGGAAGAGATAGGTGTCCTGATTGACCACGGCAATCTGACCGCGCAGGTCGACGAAGCTCATCTCGCGCAGGTCGCAACTGCCAATGCGCACCGCGCCCGACTGAGGGTCATAGAAGCGCAGCAGCAGGCGCACGATGGAGGACTTGCCCGCGCCGGACGGCCCGACAACGCCGACACGTTCGCCCTCGCCCACCGTGAAGCTGAGCCCTTCATGGGCGCGTTCCTCGTTACCGGGATAGGCAAAGCTGACGTTGTCGAATTCGATGGCGCTGCCCCGGATGACGCCCGACGGGTTGGTGGGCTCACGCACAATGGGTTCGGCATCCAGCAGACGGAAGATGGCGTTGGCTGCAGCCTGGCCCAGCATGCCGGTGTGCAGTTGCGCGCGCAGATCGCGCAGCGGCCGGAAGAGTTCCACGCCCATCATCAGCACGATCAGCAGGGTGGAAAGCTCCATGGTGCCCGCCTCGACACGCCAGGCACCCACGGCCAGCGCCGCGGCTGCACCGATGGCAATGGCCGCATCGGTGATGCCACGGCCCAGCGCGTTGGTCGCGTTCACCCACATGGTGCCATAGGCCAGCTTTGCCGCCCGTTCAGCCAGGGCAGCAGCCCGTGCAGCACTCTGGCCAAAGGCTTTCAGGGTTGCCAGACCCTGCACGGCATCCAGGAATTCCGCACCGAAATCGGCATAGGTGCGGGCACGTTCCAGGCTCGCCTTGCGGTCCATGCTGTGAAACGCGACGGGAAGAATGAGCGCGATCAGGGCAGCGCCCACCAGCACCGCCGCCACGGGCAGGTCCAGAAACGCGACAAAGGCAAAGATGCCGATGGGCGTAAGCACGGCAATCAGCAATTGCGGCATGAATTCGCCGAAATAGGTTTCGAGCTGCTCGACGCCATCGACCACCGAAAGGATGATGTCGCCGGTGCGTTCACGCCCGAACCAGGCCGGTCCCAGATCGACGGCCTTGTCATAGATCGCCTTGCGGATCGCCAGCTGGACGCGCGCGGCGGTCTCGTGTGCGACCATGACACGCAGATACTCCAGCGCGCCGCGCGCCAGCATCACAAGGCCGATCAGCACGACAGGCCAGATCAGCTCCGAGAGAGGCTCACCAGCAAAGACTCGCGCGATCAGCCAGCCCAGCAGCGCAAGGCGACCGATGCCGGCCACGGTCGCAGCAAGGCCAACGATGACAGAAAAGACGATGCGCCCACGAACACCTTTCGTGAACGCCCAGAGGCGGGGGTTCAGGTACATGCGCTGAGACTAACGAGTCACTGACGGGCCTGCGACAACTTCGTGGCCGAGTTCTCCTCAGCCTGGGTCAATCGCGCTCATGCAGGCTCAGGAGCACCCTGCCCTGTCTGCTCCTCTGGTTCCGGCACATCCCATGCGACGATCTTCAGATCGAGAACAAAGATGGCATAAAACACCGGCACCAGAACCAGCGTGACGCCCATGGCCACGATCAGGCCGCCGATCTGGGCATAGGAAAGCGGCTGCCACAGCGGCCCGCCTTCAATGGCAAGCGGGAACAGGGCAAGCACCGTCGCACCCACCGTGATCATGACCGGGCGCAAGCGCAGGATGCCGGCATCCAGGAGTGCGGTCTTGAGGTCCTCGCCTTCATCACGGCGTTCTTCGATGAAGTCGAACAGCACGATGACATGGCTCACGATGACGCCCATCAGCGCAATCATGCCCAGCAGGGCGATGAACCCGAACGAACTTCCCATGATCCAGAGCCCGCCCAACGCGCCGACCATGCCATAGGGCACGGCGGCAAACACCAGAATCGGTTTGATGATGCTGTTGAACTGCACGACCAGCGCAACATAGATCAAGGTCATCGAGATCAGCAGGGTTATGGCCAGTTGCATGAATCCGGTGGTCTGTTTGGACTGCTCGCCATCCACAAGGAGTTCATAACCCGGCGGCAGCGTATCGGCATAGGCCGCCAGATCATCTGCGATCGTGTTATAGACCTCCGATGGCAGGTGATCGCCCGTGGGGAACGCAAAGATCGTCACCACGGGGTAATGATCAAGCCGCCGAATGCGCTGGATCTCCATGCCGTAGTCCAGGGTCGCCAGTTCCAGCAGGGGAACCTTGATCTCGGGGCTGTCGCCATAGACATAAAGGCTGTTGAGATCCGACAACCGCGCACGATCTTCCAGGCGCATACGCGCAACAATCGGAATCTGGTCCTCACCCACGCGCATTTCACCGACCTTGAACCCGCTGATGCCTGCCCCCGATGAGGCGGCAATGTTCTGGTTCGTGACACCGGCAAGGTTCGCACGGTCGACATCAATATCCATCGCGACTCGGAAAACCTCCTCGCCCCAATCCTGGCGCACACGGGTCGCCAGGGGCGAGGAACGCATGATCGCGGCAACCTCTTCGGCCAGCCTGATCATCTCGCGATAGGCCATGAGTTCGTCCGATGTCCCCAGGGTCGAGCGGCTGAACAGGCGCATGGCGACCGGGTAATCCACAGGATTGGTCTGCAGTTGCCGGACATCGATGAAGGCCCCCGGCACCGCGTTGGTCAGCGCTTCCTGAAGGGGCAGGATGAAGTTGGGCGTATCGTCCTTGTCGGAAACACGCACGAGGATCTGGCCGTAAGAGGTCTGGTTGAGCTGCGGCGTGACGGAGAACCAGAACCGCGGCGCACCACCCCCGATAAAGTCACTCATGAAGACCACGATCTCGCGCGGATTGCCGTCTTCATCAGGGTTTGCTTTTCCGTACTCCTCGCTCACCTGGGTGATGACCTGTTCGATCTCGGCAATCGTTCTGTCGGTCGCAATGATGTCTTCACCGTTGCGCATGAAGACATCGATAAAGAACAGGTACTCCACGTCATCAGGGAAAAACGAGGTCTTGATTTCACTCTTGAAGAAGGCGCCCGCAGCCAGGATGGCGAACGAAGCGACCATCACCTTCTTGCGGTTTTCGATCGCGAACGATCCGACCTTGCAGTAGAGCCCGCCAAAGCCGCTCACGCGCCGCTCTTCAATCGTTTTTTCGGGCTTCTTGCGCGGGCGAAGCAGGACATATCCCAGCATAGGGACAAAGGTCATGGAGACCAGTCGCGAGGCAATCAGCGCACAGGACATCACGACGGGCAGACTGTAGAGGAAGTCGCCCGTGTTCCCGGTCAACAGCAGGAACGGCAGATAGGCCACGATGTTGGTCAGTGTCGCAAACATGATCGCCTTGCCGAGTTTTGTCGGCCCAAGCCAGGCCGCCAGCAGGCGGTTCTTGCCGGCAGCCATCTCGCGTTTGATGGCATCGTTGGCGACAACAGGGTCATCGACCAGAAGCCCCAGGGCGATGATCAGACTCACGATCGAGACCTGCTGGAGCTTGATGCCGAAGACATCGATCATGCCGAAGGTCAGCATCAGGGTGATCGGGATCGAGATCATCACCAGCACGGCCGAGCGCCATTCCCAGAACCCGATGAAGGCGATGATGACGACCAGAATCATGGCCTCGACAAGAGCACGGGTGAACAGGTTAAGGTTTTCGGCGACCTGTTCGGGCTGGTCCGAGCTGCGCGCGATGATGAGATCCTCGGGCAGCAGAATCTTGAGTTCATCGATCCGCGCACTGACCGCTGCACCGAAGTCACCGATCTTCTCACCGTCATGCATGTCGATGGCCAGATTCACGGCACGGAGCCGCTCCCAGTCACCCCTGGCATCACGCTGCAGGTAATGATCGAACAGGCGCGGCGGATTCTGATAGCTCAGGCTGACGTCGACGAGATCGCGCAGATAAAGCGGCGAGCCTTCTTCGTTGGTCGTGACGATCACACCACCAATCTGGCGCGCATTGTCGAAACTTCCGGATGCTTCGATGAGAACATCGACGTCACCCACACGGATGGACCCTGCCGGTGTGGTCGTGTTGCGCGCATCAAGGATGTTCGAGAGGCGGTACGGGTCGACGCCATAGGATGCAAGACGCGCCTGCTCGTACCCCAGAAGGACCTGCTGGCTCACCAGACCGGAACGCTGGGCCTCAGACACCAGCGGAACCGTCAGGACACCATCGGCAATAAATTCGGAGAACTGATCGAGCTGGTGGTGGCTGTACTTCGAGCCACGCACAGCCTCGAGCGCGACAAGGGTCTTGGCCGGGGCAGCCACGATGGCTGCATCCCATGCATCTTCATGAAACCGGACCTGGCCCAGCCGCTCGTTCAGGAACTGGTCGATCAGGGCCTGGACCGAGGATGCATCACCGCCAAACGCGCCATCGACGCCAACAAAGCCCGGCCCCAGGAGCAATTTGGGATCAGTCATGTCTCCCGTGTCGACCGCATAGTCGGAAAACAGTCGCATGCTGCGCAGAGCAACCTCGGGATCGACATCGCGTGGCAGAACGACCACCACGGAAAAACGGGTCTCACCTTCGGTGCCGGATTCTGATCGCGCCTCTTCAATCGCTGCCTTGATGTCCCGCGCGCGGATTTCGAGCTCAAGATCACTTTCCGTTGGACTGGCAATCGTGAGCAGCAGGGCCGCAGTTTCGCCAAACGCGTCGTTGAACTGGATCGGCTGCACGCCTTCGGGAAGAGACTTGCTCAACGCCTGGAGCCGCAGGTTGATGGCGTTGAAGACTTCCTTGGTGTCCCCGACGTCCTGATCAAGTTGGATCTGAACG
>CALIUG010000262.1 GCA_938048755.1 uncultured Alphaproteobacteria bacterium | reverse complement strand
CGGAGCCGTCCACGATACGGCCGATGACCTGGCGCACGTCGAACGGCTTGCGCGGATCGGCCGAAACGATACCGTAGAGGTCGCCTGGATCCAGCACGGGGTCGCGTGGCTCAACGACAGCAGGGCCGTGGGAGCCAGCCTTCGTGAGACTGGCGACGGCTTCACGGGCCAGGCCCAGAGCATGCATGTCGCTTTCGGCCATCTGATCGGCCACACCGCTTTCACGGGTATGCACCTCGGCCCCGCCGAGTTCCTCAGCCGAAACGACCTCCCCTGTCGCGGCGCGCACCAGAGGCGGTCCACCCAGAAAGATCGTGGCCTGGTTGCGCACCATGATCGAACGGTCGGCCATGGCCGGGACATAGGCGCCGCCTGCCGTGCAGGAACCCATGACAACGGCAATCTGGGCAATGCCCTGCCCGGACATGGTCGCCTGATTGTAGAAGATGCGACCGAAATGCTCCCGTTCCGGGAACACCTCGTCCTGATTAGGCAGATTGGCCCCGCCGGAATCGACCAGATAGATGCAGGGCAGATGATTCTGGCTGGCGATGGCCTGAGCGCGCAGGTGTTTCTTCACCGTGACGGGATAGTAGGTTCCGCCCTTGACCGTGGCGTCGTTGGCGACCACCACACATTCGCGGCCCGATACGTATCCGATACCGGTAATGATGCCTGCGGCCGGCACGGCATCATCATACATGCCCTTGGCTGCAAGCTGCGAAAACTCGAGAAACGGCGAACCCTGATCCAACAGCAGACGCACACGTTCGCGGGGGAGCAGTTTGCCACGGCCGATATGGCGTTCGCGGGATGCCTCTCCACCACCTTCGGCAATCCTCGCAACGTCTTCACGCAGCTTCGCAACGCGCGCCTGAAGATCGTCCCGGTTTCTCGCATAGGCCGCGGAATTGCGGTCAATGGCGTCAGTCATCACAGGCATGCCGGACGATACTCCCCAATACGCCCAGGTAACTCGCGGGCGTTGGCTCACCATACGCAATGGGCAGGTTGAAGTGAATGCAACGCTGCTATCGCATCGCATCGACGGTGTGATCACGCGAGCATGGCCTTGCCCTGCAATGGGGCGCTGACTATCGTTGCCGCATGAACCAAGCTAGTTGCAGAGCAGCATAGTAGATGGGTGACAGGCCGAAGCGAGCCCTGATCACAGGCGGCAACGGCAACCTGGGAAGGCTGGTGGCAGACCGGCTGCTCAATCAGGGGCAACACGTCATCAAGTTCGATGTTCCAGGCACCGAGCCTGAGCTTCTGCAGGCCAACGAAGCGGTCCTGGGCGGCGACATTCGCGAAACCGATATGCTCAAGAACGTTCTGGCCGAACACCAACCCGACACGATCTATCACCTGGCATCCCTGTTGTCGGGCAGTTCCGAAGAAAATCTGCAGGCAACCTGGGACATCAATGCAAGCGCCTCGTTCGGCCTGCTCAATCTCGCCCGGGAAACCGGTGTGGGAACATTCTTCTTTGCCAGCACGGTGGCGACGTACGGCGTGGTCGATACCAATCCGATGCCCGAGGATTTCCCGCAATGGCCTGAGAACCTGTATGGCGCCACCAAGGTCGCGGTCGAGCGGATGGGTGCCTATTTCCGGCAGAAGCACGGCATGGACTTCCGCTGTCTGCGCTTGCCCCTGGTGGTCTCGCCCTTTGCGCCCGAAGGCGCGGTGTCAGCCTTTCCGTCCCATGCCTTCAAGGCTGCCAGCCGGGGTGAGAGCTTCCGCTTTCCCGTTTCGGAGGCGACCGGCATGTCGACCTTGTTCCTGGACGATGCCATCGACGCCATCGTTGCGTTCTGTGCCGCCGATCGCGCCAGCCTGAGCCGCCCGGCCTACAACCTGCATGGCTATTATCTCTCAGCCGGCATGGTGGCGGCAGCAGCGCGGCAGCGGTTCTCCGGTTTCGACTGCAGCTTCGAACCGATCGACGCGGTGGAACACCTGATCGCAAGCTGGCCCGACCGGATTGAGGATCAGGCAGCAAGACAGGACTGGGGCTGGCGGCCAACGTTCGACTTCGAGAGATCGGCTGATCACATCTGCGCCTTGTTGCGCGCAAGTTCGGACGGGGAAGGCTGACGGCAGTTTCGTTACCCCGCCGGTTTCACGCCCCTGAGATGGCCGGGCCTTAGCTCACCGCATTCGGCGGCCTTCCAGCCGGCATGCCAGACGTCGATGTAATGGTCGGCGGCATCGCCCGTGCGGCAGATGAGTTCTTCGCGGCCCTCACCTGTCATCAGTTCGTAGTCGGCCTTCATTGCTGCGGTGGCAAATTCGTTGCGGTCCGTGGTCGAGGTGTCGACGAAACCCGCAGTTTCCAGGGCATCCAGGTAAAAGGGCGGCGAATGCATGCCGAAGGAAAGGCCCACAGTATCGATCCAGTGCTGGGCAATGGGGCCCGGCTTTTCCTCGTCGCGCCGCATCCAGTCGCTGGCGACAAACAGGCCGCCGGGTTTCAGGACACGGAAGACTTCCTTGAAGAGCGCGTGTTTGTCTTCGATGTGGATCATCGCATCCTTGCTGAAGACGAAATCAAAGCTTTCATCGGCAAGGGGAAACGGTCCGGGCTCCACCAGTTGAAACGTCAGTTGATCCGACAAGCCATGCTTCGCTGCACGCTCTATGGCGCGGTCGATCAACGGCTGTTCAATATCGATTCCCAGAACGTGTCGCGCGCCATAGTCCCTGGCCAGCACCACATCACAACCACCGACGCCACAGCCGACATCGAGAACGTCCTTGCCCGCGAGATCAACGCCTTCGAGAAAGAGCGCGAGTTCTTCCTCGCCACCCGGTGACATGAAACCGTCGCCCCAGACCAGTTCCAGCGCGCCGACGAAATCATCGGTGTACTCGTTCTCGTGCTCGCTCATGAGATCCCCGCAGTCTGTCAGTTCAGGGATCAACTTTGGTCAATTCGGAGCAGCCTTGCAAGTTGGTGCCCGGCAAGCCTGACCGTCGCTGACGTCGCGGCTCAGCCCTGATCAACCATCATGCCGACGATAATGAGGACCTGCCAATCCTGCTTGTTGCAGCCCTCCACTTCAGGCATCACGACACCGGGAACCATGGGAAAAACATCGGTTGGTGTATTTTCGGGTGTGCAGATCTGTGCACCATCCAGTGGCGTGTAGAAGGCTGCCCGGCAGCCCAGATGGGTAACGTCATAGATCATGGCGCCGTCCGAAAGACTCCAGGCCTGATTGCCCTCGTCATCGGGAGCCTCAACAGAGAGCACCGAAACCGCCATACGTCCGCCGGTGACGACATACTCGCCGGGCGGCAACGGGAATTTCGGCGCTTCCATGATGTAACCGCGCTCTTCGACCCACCAGCCCTCTGGGTCAAACTGCCATCCGGCGGGCGCGACACCATTGCTGGAGACCAGACTGTCGTAGTTGGCGAGTTTCACGCCACGCGGTCCGGGATCGACTTCCCACCAACCCCAGGTGTGCGCATCGTTGCCGGATGACGTGAACGGATCACCCAGAGCGGCGATGTACTGCGTGGGAATGCGGACCATGGTCTGTTCAGCCTTGGCCGATGCGGCGGACACAACCATGACCATGAAAACCACCATCATGGCCAAAGGAAGGGCCATGCGGCCGGACGTTCTTGTCGTGAAAGTCATCTTCGCTCCATTTGGCCCGCAGTCCTGTGAACACGGGCTCTTCTGTCGGAAAACATAGTGATTGTGAAGTCTGTACGCCACGTTCGAGCCTGCGGTTCACTGTGAATTGAATGCAGGTATCACCAGGGAACGGGAGCGCCGCGCCAGTCAAAGAAACTACCATTGTCCGTCGCGCCGAGCCCGTCGATGACCGAAAGCAGATGCCTGGCGGCTTCATGGGGCAGGACAGCATTTCTGCCTCCCCTGACAAAGGGGGCTGATAGCGGTGTCACCACGGTCCCGGGGTGAAGTGCAACACACAACGCCTCCGGGTGGGTACGTGCGAGTTCGATGGCAGCTGTGCGCACCAGTTGATTCAACGCAGCCTTGGAAGCGCGATATCCGTACCAGCCACCCAATCGGTTATCTCCGATACTGCCCACACGCGCCGAGAGTGTGGCAAATACGGCTCGACCCCTGCGCGGCAAGCGCGGAAGAACATGCTTCATCAGAAGTGCCGGGCCAGTAGCGTTCAGTGCAAATGCCCGGGCAAGGCTGTGCGCATCCAGATCACGCCAGCTTTTCTCCGGTCGCTGGCCCTTGTCGTGAAGAAACCCGGTAGCATCGATCACCAGGCACAATTCATCTTTAGCACCGGCACGGTCCAGGGCGTGCCTGATGCTCGCCTCATCAAGCAGGTCCATGGCTGGATCGCCTGAGCGGTTCAATCCAATCACCGTTTGGAAGCGCCTGTCTGCCTTCAGGGCTTCGTGCAAGGCACGGCCGATGCCACCGGTTGCGCCGACAACAACAGCAATCGCCGCGCGGTTCGATGAGTTAAGGGACTCAGGCACCTGGATGCTCCATGCTTGTCTGCGAACAGACGTCTGAACACTGGTGCCTGCTTACGCATGAAGGTCCGATCCGGATCGGGTCAGCGAATCGGACGAACAGAATCTGCCGTGGTGGCTCTAATCCTGCAGCGCAGCAGGAAGTTCAGGCTGGGTTTCCGCGTCTGAATCATACAGGTTTGCACGACCGATCTCTGATGCGCTGCAGACACCGATCTGGGCCATGACGGTGCTGATATCCTGAGCAAACTCATCGAGAAGACCCGCGAGGCCCTTCCTGCCATTGGCGCCCAGGGCGAACAGCAAGGGCCTGCCCAGCATCACAAAATCTGCACCAAGTGCGAGCGCCTTCACGACGTCTTCACCGCTACGCACGCCGCTATCGAAAATGAGTGGGTAGTCCTGGCCAACGGCTGTCCGGATTGCCGGCAGAACATTTGCCGTTGCCGGCGCGCTAGCCAACTGGCGGCCACCATGGTTCGATACCCAGATGGCGTCGGCGCCGGCATCCCGGATACGCAGAGCATCCGGCACCGACATCACGCCCTTGACGATCAGGTTGCCCGTCCAGAGTTCACGCAACTGATCGAGAGACGCCCAGTTGGCGCCGGCCCGGCTGGCGTTGCGGTCGAACCGGTTGTTGTCGAGGTTCACCGGATAGGGCCGTCCATACCGCCACATCGGCAGCGACCATGCCGGATGCATGGCGAAGTCAAGAAGCTGGCGCGGCCCCATGCGGAACGGCGCTTCAAATCCGTTGCGGACATCACGCAGGCGTCGGGCAACCTGCGGCACATCGACCGTGAGGATCAGGTTCCGATAACCAGCAGCGCGAGCACGGTCGACCAGCGCCATGGTCTGGTCGGGGGTGGGCATGGCATAGAGCTGGAACCAGGCATGTTCTCCAGCGACACTTCCCAG
>CALIUG010000261.1 GCA_938048755.1 uncultured Alphaproteobacteria bacterium | reverse complement strand
GCGGGCTCGATGTCCTCGTCAATTCAGCCGGCATTGGCGACGGCGCTGCCATCGAAGCCAGCACGGAAGCCATGTGGGACGCGACCATCAACGTCAACCTGAAGGGCACCTTCTTCGCATCCCAGGCCGCCCTGCCCCATTTGCGGGAATCCGGCGGCAACATCGTCAACGTCGCCTCCGATGCCGGACTGATCGGCGAACCGGGACTTTCGGTCTATGGCGCATCCAAGGGCGGTGTCGTGAATCTCACCCGCACCTTTGCCATGGAACTCGCGCCCGTGATCCGCTGCAACTGCGTGTGCCCAGGCTATGTCGACACCGACATGGTGCGCCGCGACGGCATCGAACGGGCCGAAGACTCGGCCGCAGCCGAAGCCGCGCTGATCGACTACGCGCCGCTCAAGCGCATCGCAAAGCCCGATGAAATCGGCAAGGCCATTGCCTATCTCGCCAGCGATGATGCCGTGTTTGTCACCGGCGTCGCGCTTCCGGTAGATGGCGGCACGACGGCCGGACGGGGCGGCTGAGCCGATTCACTTTTACCAAAGGTCCGCAGTGTCGGCCTGAACCTTGCGCGCCATGCGAGCAACGCTTGCGGCATCATCGATGCGCTCGAACATGAAGGGATGCCCCGGGCCAAGCCAGTCCTTGTAGCCGTCATGTCTGGTGAAAATGCTCCGGGGAGCATCCGCACCGAACTTGACCCAACCGTTCCTTCCTTCCGAAAAGTGAATGACCATATCGGGCGGAAAATAGAGGCCCGTGACCGTCAGGGAGAATATGCCTTTTCGAAGCAGCGCGCGTTTGTTGGTCAGCGCATAATCGCTTCGTGCCATGGAGATCGCTTCAAAGATGAGGCGCAGGATCGTGGATACAAGAAAACTGCCCAGCACCAGCACCCAATGGTCGCAAACATTCCGCTCAACAAGAAGTCCGGTAGCGTAACTCCGAAGTCAGCGATGGAGAACACGGGGATCACCCAGATCAGAGCAAGCGCCAGAGTGAAGATGGCGGCGGGAATCTGAAAGACATCCTTCGCCCGAAACACCAGGCCGCCCCGAGGCTTCCCATGCCAGATAATCTCTTCACCTTCGTCCAGATACCGTTCCAGCGGCGAGACGTCCGGCACGAGATCTGCTGAATCATGTTTCCAACGATCTCGATCAACAATACTGGGCATGTGCGCCAAACCTTTGGTGAAGACGTTCGAGGTTCATCCCATCATCGGTCATCAAGTTGAGAGATGGAAACTGCAATGCCAACGGTGAGACCGTTGGCTTCACCTGTTGCGCTGTGAAGGGCGAGCAACGACAGGTTACCGTTTTCATCCATCACCATGATCGGTGATCCGGAATCCCCGTGCACCGCATCACAATCGTGGGTCAGAACAAAAGACAGCCTTTCCGGATACGTCGAAATGCCTCTATAACGGCAGCATGAACGCCACGATCCGTACCACGTTTCCCCGAACCATCCGTGAAATCGAACCACGCTGGATCCCGCTTCCAGACGGTCGCAGGCTGGCTGCCCGAATGTGGTTGCCCGATGACGCAGAGGCCAATCCGGTTCCGGCCATCCTGGAATCAATCCCCTATCGTCGTCGCGACGGCACCATCTTTGCCGATGCCACCACCCATCCGTGGTGGGCCGGGCATGGTTATGCCTCCATCCGGCTCGACATCGCGGGTTCGGGCGACTCTGACGGCCTTCTGCTGGACGAGTATCTCGAGAGCGAGCAGCAGGATATCTGCGATGCCATCGCCTGGATCGCTGATCAGCCCTGGTGCACCGGCTCCGTGGGCATGATTGGCATTTCCTGGGGTGGTTTTGCCGCCCTTCAGGTCGCAGCGTGCCGTCCGCCTGCGCTCAAGGCCATCATTCCCTGCTGTGCCACCGATGATCGCTACAACGATGACGTCCACTACATGGGCGGCTGCCTGCTGAACGACAATATCAGTTGGGGCAGCGGTATCTTTGCCGCCATTTCACGCTGGCCCGACCCTGATGTATCCGGTGAGGAATGGCGCTCCAAATGGCTGGAAAGATTAGAAAAAACTGAAAACCCCCTGATCGACTGGACGCGTCATCAACGGCGCGACGCCTTCTGGAAACACGGGTCCGTCTGTGAGGATTACAGCGCCATCAAAGCTGCCGTGTTCTGCGTTGGCGGCTGGACAGACGGCTATACCAACGCGCTGCTGCGCCTGATGGAGCATCTACCCGGCCCCAAACGCGCCCTGATCGGCCCATGGACCCACGTCTACCCGCATTTCGGCACGCCCGGCGAACCCATGGGATTCATGCAGGAAAGCCTGCGCTGGTGGGACCGCTGGCTGAAGGACATCGACAACGGCATCGATCAGGAGCCGGAACTGGCACTCTGGATGCAGGAAGATCTTTATGCCCATCCCATGGACTTCCGCATCGGAGGGCACTGGATCGGCGAAGCGTCCTGGCCGCCAGACACAACGTCCAGGTCCCTGCATCTGGGCAATGGAAGCCTGCAGGATGAACCCACGGATCTGATCATGCCCGACCACACCACGCCCCTTCTCTGCGGCATGTCGGGCGGCGAATGGTGCCCGCGTGACGGCGGCGGTGTTGGTCCGGAGTTCCAGGGCGATCAGCATGCCGACGACATGATGTCGCTTAGTTTTGACTCAGCGCCACTGGACGAAGATCTCACCATCCTGGGCACACCGCAGGTCACTCTGCGCCTGGCAGTCGACAAACCCCAGGCCATGATTGCCGTGCGTCTGACCGAGGTCACGCCGGACGGACACTCCAGCCGCCTCACCTTCGGACTGCTGAACCTGTCGCACCGTAGGTCGAGCGAGACGCCCGAGCCCATGACGCCCGGCAAGACCGAAGAGGTCACGGTGAAGCTCAACGACGTTGCTTACCGGTTTCGCAAGGGCAACCGCATCCGCATCGCCGTTTCTACGAGCTACTGGCCGATGGTGTGGCCTTCGCCGGAGACCGTTGCGCTCAGCCTGCATACCGCAGGCTCGCAGCTCCTGCTTCCCGTTCGCGCCGATACGGTTGCGGATGACGCGCTCCAGCCCTTCGAACCTGTGGAGATGGCCTCGGATCACGGCTCGCGGGAGATCGAGCCTTCGATCACACACCGTGAACGCACTACCGACATCGCGACCGGCACATCGGTCCTTCATCATGTCGAAGATACGGGCAAGTCCCTGATCGAGGACATCGACCTCATCGTTCAGAAACGCTCCGAAGAAACGTTTTCGATCACGCCGGAAGATCCGACCAGCGCGCGCACGGACATGGTGCGCATTGTCCGGGCCGAACGGGGCAACTGGAAACCGCGCACGGAAACCCGCCTCACCTTTGCCTGTGATGTCGGGAACTTTCATATCACTGCAACGCTGGAAGCCTTCGAAGGCGACAACAAGATTCTGGAGCGCACCTGGGACGAGAAGATCCCACGCGATCACATGTGATGAACCAGCGCGACCCCCGCTATGACATCCTGTTCGAGCCGATCAGGATTGGCCCCCTTACGGCAAAGAACCGATTCTATCAGGTGCCCCATTGCACCGGCATGGGCTACGACCGCCCTCAGACCCTGGCAGCGATGCGTGGCGTCAAGGCTGAAGGCGGATGGGGCGTGGTCTGCACGGAATACACGTCCATCCATCCCACCAGCGACGATGCCGCCTTCCCCACCTGCAGCCTGTGGGACGAGGACGACGTGCGTACCATGGCCGTCACCTCCGCTGCGATCCATGAGCACGATGCCCTGGCGGGAACACAGCTCTGGCACGGCGGTATCTATTCACCGGTCAAGCTGACCCGTGAAGTCCCCATTGCGCCCACCGGTCGCCCGATCGGCTACCTCTCGCCGCTTCATGCCCGCACCATGGACAAGGCCGACATCCGCGAGCTGCGCCGCTGGCAGGTCGACGCCGCCGTGCGGGCCAAGCGTGCCGGGTTCGACATCGTCTATGTCTATGCCGGGCACGCCTATCTGCCTGCCCAGTTCATCAGCCGGCGGTTCAACAAGCGCACCGACGAGTATGGCGGCAGTCTTGAGAACCGGGTGCGCCTGATCCGGGAGATGATCGACGATACGAAGGATGCCATCGGTGACACCTGTGCAGTAGCCATCCGCTTCTCCATGGACGAACTGGTCGGTGAGCCCGGTCTGGTGAGCGACGCCGAAGGCCACGAAGTGGTTGAGATGCTGGCTGATCTGCCTGATCTCTGGGACGTCAACATCGCCGACTACCGCACCGATTCCGGCAGCTCGCGCTTCTTTGAAGAAGGCTTTCAGGAGGTGCATCAGAAGTGGGTCAAACCGCTTACCAGCAAGCCGGTCGTCGGCGTGGGACGGTTCACCAGCCCTGACACCATGGTGAGCCAGATCAAACGCGGCATCCTCGACATGATCGGGGCCGCGCGGCCGTCCATTGCAGACCCCTTCCTGCCAAAGAAGGTCGAGGAAGGCAGGCCGGACGACATCCGCGAGTGCATCGGGTGCAACATCTGTCGCGCCACCTTCAAGGGCGGCGTGCCCATCCGCTGTACCCAGAATCCCACCATGGGCGAGGAATGGCGCAGCGGCTGGCATCCCGAAGTCATTTCCGAGAAAACCAGCGATGACGCCATCCTGATTGTGGGTTCCGGTCCTGCCGGGCTTGAGGCGGCGCGCGCCTTGGGGCAACGCGGCTATCCCGTCACCCTGGCCGAGGCCGGTGTCGAGCTTGGCGGTCATGTCACCCGGGTTGCCCGCCTGCCCGGTCTGGCGGCGTGGAAACGAGTCACCGACTGGCGCATTGGCCAGATCGAGAAGATGCCCAATGTCGAGATCTATCGCGACAGCCTGCTCGGGCCCGACGATGTCTCTGCCTTCGGCTTCCCGAATGTCGTTCTGGCGACCGGTTGTTCCTGGGTTCGGGATGGCGGTGGCCGCAGCCACGTCCAGCCCATCGCAGGTCACGATCAGCCCCATGTCTTCACGCCCGATGACGTTCTGGACGCAACGCCCGAAACAACCCGCGGGCCTGTCGTGATCTATGATGATGACCACTACTATATGGCCGGTGCCCTGGCCGAACGCCTGGCCGGCGAAGGTCATGACGTCACGCTGCTGACTCCTGCTCCCGAGGTCAGCGTCTGGACCCAGCAGACTGATGAACACCATCTGGTCATGCCCGGACTGCATGCTGCGGGCGTCAAACCCATTACCCTGACCCGGATCGAACATATTGGACACGATCATCTCGCGCTCAAGCAGGCCCAATCCGGTGCAGAAAGTGAACAACCCTGTGCGACCTTGATTCTCGTTACCTCGCGAACGCCCAACGATAGTCTGTTTCGGACCCTTTCGACGCGAACAGGCGAGACATCTGACCACCCGACACCCAGCATCACGGCCATCGGCGACGCCCTGGCGCCCGGCCTGATCGTTGATGCCGTCTACGCCGGACACAAGTTTGCCCGGCAATTCCAGGAAGCCGATCCAGGCGACGTGAGGTTCCGTCGTGAACGCGTGATTCTGAACGGAGAAATCAGAGCATGAACAGACGCGGCGACAAGAGCAAAAAAAGAAGGCCCGTTGCCCCAACCGTTACCCAGGTCCCCTGGCAGCGCCTGCGCAACCCCTATACGCCCACGGCCGTCATCTCGGCTGATCAGGTCGAGGCGATCCACAACACCTCCATGCGTGTGCTGGAAGAACTGGGTATCGAATTCCTCTCCAATACCGCACTCGAACGCCTGAAGGCTGCGGGTGCCGATGTCGATTTTTCGACCAGCCTGGTGCGCTTCGACCGTGGCCTGATCGAGGAACAGATCGCCAAGGCGCCGGCCGAATTCACGCTGACACCACGCAATCCCGATCGCGCCGTGACCTTCGGCGGCAACCATATTGCCTTCAACTCCGTTGGCGGGCCGCCCAATGCCAGCGATCTCGACAACGGTCGTCGGCCCGGAAACTTTGCCGACTACAAGAACTTCATCAAGCTGATGCAGAGCCTAAACATCCTGCATCTGTGCGGCGGCGTGCCCATTGCTCCGATCGATCTCGACGCTGAGACGCGCCATCTCGATTGCATGAACGTCATCCTGAACGAGTCCGACAAGGTCTGGCATGCCACAGGCCTGGGACGCGAACGCGTCAGCGATGCCATCGACATGTTGTGCATCGCGCGCGGCATGAACCGGGATCAGATCAAGGATGAGCCCGGCATCTTCACTACCATCAACGTCAACTCACCGCGCAAGATCGACGGGCCCATGCTCGACGGCCTGATGGAAGCCGTCGAGAACGGCCAGGCCGTATCGCTGACTCCCTTCACGCTTTCAGGCGCCATGAGCCCTGCGACCATTCCCGGTGCCTTGGTGCAGCAGAATGCCGAGGGCCTGGCGGGCATCGCCTTTGCCCAGATCATCCAGCCCGGCGCGCGGGTGTTCTATGGCGGCTTCACCAGCAATGTCGACATGAAGACCGGTGCCCCCGCCTTCGGCACGCCCGAGTACACCCAGGCCTGCATGGCAGGTGGCCAGATGGCCCGGCGTTACGGACTGCCCTACCGGTCAAGCAACACCAATGCCTCCAATGCCGTGGACGCGCAGGCCGCCTATGAATCCCAGATGTCGATCTGGGGTGCGATCATGGGCCATGCCAACCTGCTGCATCACGGTGCGGGCTGGCTCGAAGGCGGTCTGACCGCCAGTTTCGAGAAGGCGGTTCTCGATGCCGAAATGCTCCAGATGATGGCCAAGTTCATGCAGCCCATGACTATCGATGACGACAGCATGGCCTTTGAGGCGATCAAGGAAGTCGAACCGGGAGGTCATTTCTTCGGGGCAGCCCATACGCTGGAGCGCTACGCCACGGCATTCTATGATCCCATGCTGTCGGACTGGCGCAACTTCGAGACCTGGGAAGAGGATGGCGCCAAGGATGCCACCCAGCGTGCCAACACGATCTGGAAGGACCTGTTGCGCACCTTCGAAGCACCCGAACTCAATCCCGCAATCGCCGAAGAACTCGACGCCTTCGTGGCGCGACGCAAGAAAGAGGAGGCAAGCAAGGCATGAGCATCATCGAGAATCTGTTTGACCCGGCGCGGTACGCCGATGTCCGCAAACCCCTGCTTGAGGCAGAAACCCTGCCGCCCGATTGCTACATCTCCGAAGAATTCTTCAAACGCGAAGTCGAAACGATCTTCATGAAGGTCTGGAATTTCATCGGGCGAGAGGACCGCGTTCCCAATCCCGGCGACTATGCTGCGTTCGAGTTTGTCGGCGTGCCCATCGTTCTGGTGCGCGGACGCGACAGGAAGGTGCGCGCGTTCTCCAATTCGTGCCGCCACCGCGGTGCCAAGGTCATGCAGGGCAACGGTAACTGCACCGTCATGAGCTGCCCCTATCACGCCTGGACCTATGCCATTGATGATGGCCGCCTGATCGGCGCCATGGAAATGGAAGAGACCGAAGGCTTCGCCAAGAAGGATTTCGGTCTGATCGAACTGCGCCTGGAAACCTGGGCCGGCTTCCTGTTCATCAACTTCGATCACGACGCCGCCCCCCTCTCCGATTGGCTGGGTGATCTGCCCGAAGTTCTGGCGTCCTACAATCTCGAGACCATGGTGACGACCCGCCGTGTCGAGTACGACCTCGACTGCAACTGGAAGGTCTATGTCGAAAACGCGATGGAGAGCTATCACGTTCCGACCGTCCATCAACAGACCCTGCAGAAACAGAACCGGGATCATAATCCGCCCATTCCCACAAATGGTGAATACTGCGGCCTCCTGACCCGTCATACCGGCAGTCGCGCGCTGCTGCCCGGTGCCAAGGGTTTCCCTTACATCCCCACTCTGGAAGGCCCGGCCGCGGAAGGCACCTATTACGTGCTGATCAACCCCTCGACCATGTTCGGTCTCACATTCGACTGCATGTGGTGGCTGGAGCTCCATCCCGTCAGCGCCGAGAAGACCAAACTCATCGTTGGTTCCTGTTTCCCGAAGGAAACGACCGAGCGTGACGATTTCGAGGAACTGGTCGGCAACTATTATGACCGCTGGGAGAAGTCGATTGTCGAAGACAATGTCATCTCCGACATTCAACAGATCGGTCTGCGCTCACCTTTCGTGAAGCCCGGACGCTTCAGCTACATGGAACCTCTGGTCCACACCATCGACAACTGGGTTCTTGACCGGGTGCTTTCGAAGTGAAGCGGGCCTCCAGATTGATGTTCCATGGCTGAAAAACTCCGCGTCCACGTTTCCGCGCTCTCTTCCCAGCCCGAAGTCTTCTGGGTCACCGAGGAGCGCGTGGCGGCAGCCTGCAAACGCCATCGCGCGCTCGCCAAACGCCTGACCTTCGACTGGAGCTGGGATCACGACCGCTATGCCGAAGGCGTCAGAAAGGCCGATATCATGATCGGCTGGCGTTTCCCGCGTGATGACTTCGCCGCCACAGCGCCCAAGCTGCGCCTGATCCAGCTAACCGGCGCCGGTACCGAACATCTCCAGCCCTTCGACTGGGTGCCCAAGGACGTTTCGGTCATCAACAACAGCGGTGTGCATGCCGACAAGGCCGCAGAGTTTGCCGGGACCGCGGTTCTCATGCTGGGCCACGGCATCCCCTTCATGGCCACGAAACAGCGTGAGCGGCGCTGGGAAAAGTGTTTCACGACCCGCGTGGAGGGTGGCACCGCCGTTGTGATCGGCCTTGGCGGCATGGGTGGCGCGACGGCCCGCTGGCTGAAGCAGCGCCTGAAGATGTCCGTGATCGGCGTGACCCGGTCGGGCAAACCGCACCGTTATGCCGACAAGGTGGTCAGAACCGGCCGTCTGGACTCAGTTCTCCCAAAGGCCGATGTCGTCGTCGTCATGGCACCGCTAACAGCCGAGACCGAGAACCTGCTCGACCACCGCCGCCTCGCCCTCATGAAGCCGGGCTCGGGTCTCGTCAACATGGGTCGTGCACGCATCGTCAACTATGACGCGCTGCGTGAACTTCTCGAAAGCGGTCACCTATCCGGCGCGGTGCTGGATGTCTTCGATCCCGAACCCCTGCCCCGTTCATCTCCTCTGTGGAAGACGCCTAACCTCATCATGACACCGCATTGTTCGTCTGATGATGCCCGCGACTACATCCCAAAGACGCTCGATATGTTCTTCGACAATCTGGAGCGCTATCTCTTGGGCAAACCACTCAGGAATCGTATCGACACCCGCCTTCAATACTGAAGCCATTGAACCAGCGCATTCTCCCGACGCTGAATCTCCTCTAATGTCGCCAAAACATCAGGAAAACCGTCATGTTGCTCACCGGCAAGGATTACATCGAATCAATTCAGGACGGTCGCGAAGTCTGGATCGATGGCGACCGTGTGAAGGACGTTCCCAACCACGCGGCCTTCAAGCCCATGGTCGATGTCCGTGCCCGCGTCTACGACATGGCCCACGAGGACAAGTACCGCGACACCATGACGGTCAAGGCAGATGACGGCGAGATCTGCTCGGTTTCCTGGCAGCCGCCCAAGACCAAAGAGAACCTCTATGCAAAGCAGCGCTGGGTCGATGCGGTCATGGAAGATATCGAGGGCGTCGCTTTTCGTCTCGGCGATGAGACCATCGGTGCGGTCTGGTCTCTGCTGGACGGAAAAGATGTCCTGAACGCCATCACCAGCGAGTACACGCCCAATATCGAACGCCACGTCGATCACGCCTTTCGCAGCGATCTCTTCACCGTATCAGGCAACACCGACCCCAAGGGCGACCGTTCACTGCCGCCCCAGCAGCAGGATCCCGACATGCTGCTCCACGCCGTCAAGGAAACCGATGCCGGTATCGTGGTGCGCGGCGCCAAATACGAGACCGCAGCAGCCTATTCCCATCAGGCCTTCGTGAAACCGACCATCGCCAATTGGGGCGATGCGGCCATGTCGGACTATGCCCTGGGTTTCATGTGCCCCATGGGTGCGCCCGGTCTCAAGCACATCTGCCGTTCCAGCCACATGCGCGACCGTTCCGCCGACGACTATCCCAGCACCGCCAAGTTCGACGAAATCGATACCCTGCTGGTCTTCGACGATGTCCTGATCCCCTGGGAGGAGGTGTTTTTCTACCAGCACACCAAGGCCGCAGGCTTCATCCGCAGCATGCTGCATCGCTACAGCGCCCTGCCCTTTGTCTTGCGCATCCAGCATCTGGCCGACCTGCTGATCGGCGCGGCCATGTTCAATGCCGAACAGACTGGCCTGGACAAGCAGCCTGCCGTGCGTGAGAAGCTCGCGACCCTGGCGGCCTGGCGCGAGGGCATCCGTGCCCATGTCCTGGCCTCCATTGAACTGGCAGAGGAAAGCGCCAGTGGCCTGATGATGCCCAACCAGTCGATGATCTATGCCGGTCGTATTCATGCCTGCACCGGCCTTCCCGCCATGATGCATCTGGCCCGTGAACTCGTCGGCGGCCAAATTTGCATCACACCGGATTCCGGAGCCTTCGAGGGCGTGGACACAGCGCCCTGGATGGACAAGTTCTACACCGTCAACGATCGCTGGATTTCGGACGACCGGCGCAAGCTGTTGGCCTATGCGCGCGATCTCATCAATTCCGACCACGCCGGCCACCGCCTGACCTTTGCGCTCTTTGCCCAGTCACCGCCGTTTGCCCATCTCAACGCCGAATACATGACGTTTGATTTCGAAACACCCAAACGCAAGGTGAAGGCTGCTGCCAACCTGTCAGACCGTGTCATGGGCAACAAGCCGTGAGTGCCCATACCCGCCTGCGCAAGTTCGAGACGAACCAATGGTACCGCGGCCAGCAGCAACTCAATTCCCAGCTCTGCATGGTGGTGAAGGCCGGCAACTGGCTGGCCATTCGCGGTCAGACCGGTCATGACCTGGAGGGTGAGTTTCACGGTCTGGGCGATCCCGCCGAGCAGACCCGTCAGGCCATCCGCAACCTCACCACGCTTATGGAAGAAGGTGGCGCAACCTTTCAGGACATCTGCAAGGTGAAGGTCTGGGTGCGGGACCGCGCCTTCATCGAGCAGGTTCATGCCGTTCTGGCCGAAGCTTTCCGCGGCATTCATGTCGTCATGAATACCGTGGTGATCACCGGACTTGCCCGTGTCTACATGGATATGGAAATCGACGTTTACGCCGTCATCGATGAAGACGTGCCGCGTTAGAGCAAATCCTGTCTAACGCGCGGCAATCTCGCCCATTGTCTGGATGAGCGGAGCATAGAAGTCGGGATCATAGGCGTCCTTGTTTTCCAGCACGCTGAAATAGACCACGGCCGTATCGGTGTCCGGATTGGCGAGCATGAACTGGCCTCCGTAACCACCGTGACCCAGCCAGGTTCCATCGGTCATAGTCTGGCGGCTGTAGCGGATGGAATCACGCGGCTCGGGAATGGATGGTCCGGGATTGCGGCGGGTGTCGTCGATGAAATCGGCATCTCCGACCCGACGCCCATCGACACCCTCGCCACCTCGCGCAAACAGCAGCCCAACCCGTGCGAGATCACGTGCCGTCATGCAGGCGCCACCATCGATCAGCGGCACGCCTTCGCGGTCGCAGGTGATGTGGTAGCAGCCCGCAACACCCGCGGCTTCGACAATCTCGATCAACCAGTCGCGCAGGGAGCGCTCGCTGAGCCGCTCGATCAGCCAGCCCAGAGCGTCGGAGTTGGTTGACTTGTAGAGCATGCCGCCGCTGCGGTTTTCCAGATCATCACCGGTTACCGAAGCGACAAATGAACGGATTGTCGGTTCCGGTGCACCCTCCTCGGGCAAGCGCCAGCCCATGGCGGTTTCCATGATGTAGCTGCCAGTCTTGGGGTCCGTATAGTCTTCGCTGAAATCGTTCACGACGTTCATATCGGCCGTGTTCCGAACGCTTGCCTCTGCGTAGCCGCTGCCCAGTTCGGGCAGATAACTTCCCATGGTCCGTTCCATGTCGATCCGGCCATCGGCAACCATGCGGCCCAGCATAAGATTCAGCGCCATCTTGGTGATCGACTGAATGCTGTGGGTACGGTCCACGCCGAAATCCGGCGCATAACGCTCATAGATCACGCGATCGCCACGCACGACGCAAAAGGCGGAGAAGTGGTCCACCTCCAGGATCTGCTCGACTCCCGGAAAACGACTGATCGTCCAATCGATTTCCTTCCTCAGGGGCAAAACGGACGGAGCGCGAAAGCTCAGAGCATAACGCGCTGTCGTATTGAGATTGTGGAAGCCACGCCGCCGTTCATCTGGTGTGTTCCACTGCGCCTTGTTGTCGAATCCGGTGACAAGGTCCGGATTGGGTTGGCCCTGCAGAATCATGACGGCGCTCCTGTTTTTAGGGAACGAGATTTACGACAACAACGCTGGAAAGTCAGCCCGCCTCAAGCATTCCCGAAAGCAAAGTGGCGATCCCGAGAAACGAGAGAAAGCCGGCGACATCGGTCACGGTTGTCAGAACGATGGAGGAAGATTGAGCGTGATCCTGGCCGAGCCGGGTCAGTACAATCGGGACAACCGCACCGGCGAATCCGGCCGCGACCATGGCGATCACCATCGAAATCGCGATCACAATCACCAAACCCAGTGACCCACTCCAGAAATAGACGCCTGCAGCGCAGGTGACGGCAACAGCAATACCGTTGACAAAGCCGACCTTGACTTCCTTCGTCGTTACGGAAAACCACTGCCGCACAGTGATCTCGCGCAGGGCCAGGCCCCGCATGGTCATGACCTGCTCCCCCGAAAACTGGTCCATGCTGAATGAGCGAGTCCGGCTAATCTGAACTCCACGGGAGGAGGAAGAGATGAGCCGGAAGAGATATACGCCTGAGCAGATCATTGGCTTTCTGCGGGAGGCCGAGGAGCGAT
>CALIUG010000260.1 GCA_938048755.1 uncultured Alphaproteobacteria bacterium | reverse complement strand
ACAAACTGCCAGCCCTGAGCAAAAACACGTTCGCGCTCACGTTCGAAGAAGGCGTCGGATGTGTAGCACCACGCCGGCAGGGTCGAGGCCTCCAGAACGGGAAGGCGCACGGCACTGTAGTGGCTGGGGTTGAACAGGTCTTCGAACATGGCCAACGCAGATGACGCAAAATCGCCCCGCTTGGCAAGAGTCTCGACCTTGAGGCGTACGCAATACGTATGGTATATGGCATGCATGATCAGGAGCTTTGCTGACAAAGACTCCAGACGGCTGGCTGACCGGCAGTCTGTACGCAGGTTTCGCGAGTTTGAACGTGCAGCCCTGATCAAGCTGCGGTATCTCGATTCTGCAGTACGGCTCGACGATCTGCGATCACCGCCTGGTAATCGTCTTGAGGCGCTGAAAGGTGATCGCAAAGGACAGTACGCGATCCGCATCAACCGACAATGGCGCATTTGCTTCCGGTGGGCGGATGGTGACGTTTGGGATGTCGAGATTGTTGACTATCATGACTAGGAATCCGGCAATGACTTCAAAGCTTGAACCCGTTCACCCAGGAGAAGTTCTGGCCCAGGAATTCCTGGTGCCCAACGGTCTCACCGCCAGTGCTCTGGCAAAGGCATTGGGCGTTCCTGCCAACCGGATCAGCGAGCTTGTCCGTGGGCGTAGAGGGATCAGTGGCGATACCGCCTTGCGTCTCGCACGGTTCTTCGGCACGAGCCCGGAGGTCTGGCTCAATCTTCAGGCGCGTTTCGAACTTGATTGCGCGCGTGACCGCAGCGGCGACCAGATAGAACGTATCAAGCCGCTTGCGGCCTGAGCCCTATGCCATGTAGGCGCCGCCGTTGACCGAGAGGGTCGAGCCGGTGATGAAGCCGGCATCGTCGGAGGTCAGGAAGGTGACGCAGCGCGCGATCTCTTCGGGCTCACCGATGCGGCCCACAGGGATACGCTTGACGATGGCACCCATGACTTCCTCGCTGACATGGGCGATCAGGTCGGTCTTGACATAGCCGGGGCAGATTGCGTTGACCGTGATGCCCTTGAAGGCGTTCTCCAGGGCCAGCGCCTTGGTGAAGCCCAGCATGCCGGCCTTGGCGGCGGCGTAGTTCACGACACCCATCATGCCGGCCTGGCCGTTGATCGAGCTGATGTTGACGATGCGTCCGAAGTTGCGGCCACGCATGCCGTTCAGCACCGCATGACTCATGTTGTAGCAGGAGGTCAGATCGACATCGATGACCTTGTTCCAGTTCTCCGGCTCCATCTTGTGCAGGAAGCCGTCAAGGCTGATGCCGGCATTGTTGATCAGGACATCGACCGGGCCGACCTGCTCCTCGACCTGTGCAACACCTGCGGCACATCCCTCGTGATCGCTGACATCCCATTTGAAGGTGGGAATCTCGGTCTCGGCGGTGAAGGCGCGGGCAGCATCGTCGTTGCTGGCATAGTTTGCCGCTACGGTGTAACCGGCCTCCTTGAGCGCGAGGGAAATTGCGGCGCCGATTCCGCGGCTGCCTCCGGTCACTAGGGCAACACGACCCATGGTCTTCACTCCCGAAAGAACATCATCTGCACGCCCGGCCCAAAGGGGTCGACGCGTTCGCCACACTCAGGTGTTGAGATGGTGAAGCGGATTTAGCGAGTCGTTTGGCAAGAGTCCATCGCGTTTGCGACGAAAATGGCCAAAAAACTGCTGATTTGGCTGATTTCGAGTATCTGGTTCAGCCGCGCCCGCCTGCCAGCCGGCTGGCATCGGGCTGCCGGCGCAGACGTGCCATGGCGACCACACCCAGCAGGGGTCCCACGGCGAGGGCGGCAAAGGCGTAGCGCCAGCCGACGGCATCGACCAGCAACGGCATGAGCTGGATCGTGACGAGCGTGAGCAGGAACCCCATGCAGGTCTGGAGTGTCAGCATGGTGCCGACATGCTCCTTGTCGGAGAGCTCGGTGATGCTGGCCGAGAACTGTGCGGAATCGGCAATCACGCTGATGCCCCAGATCAGACACACCACGAGCAGAAGCCAGGGTGCGCCGCCGAACAGGAATCCGACGGCCAGGGCACAGGTGCCGGAGATCGCCATGGCCACGATGGTAAGCGTCGTGCGGCCCAGCCGGTCGGCGAACAGGCCGCCCACCAGACAACCCAGAAAACCGCCCAGGCCGATGATGACGAACGTGCCCAGCCGCGCCCACAGATCTGCCTCGTCAGCGGGCATGGAGAGGCGGAAGCTGGCATCAAGAAAGACACCCAGCCAGGCCCACATGGCATAGAGCTCCCACATGTGGCCCAGATACCCCAGGTTTGCCAGACGCAACGAGGGCACGGTGAATGCCTTCAGCGCCACCGATGGCCGGAAGCGTGCAGCCCGCCCGTGGTTGGGGCCCAGTGCCACGAAGTTGATGAGCAGGGCCGATATCAGGGCCGCGACCGACGCAGCACCAATGGTGAAACGCCAGTCGATACCGCCAATTGCGTTGAAGAGATGCGGGGCTGCCGAGCCCAGCGTCAGGGCACCGACCAGCAGGCCCACCAGAAGACCCAGGTCACGGTTCGCCCAACCAGCGGCCATCTTCATGCCCACGGGATAGACGCCGGCCATGCAGACCCCGGTGACGAACCGCAGGACGATGGTGGCAAACGATCCCGGTTCGACGATCAGAAGCCCCAGATTTGCGAGTGCGGCGACCAGAGCCGAAGCCATGAAAAACCGCCTGGGATCAATCCTGTCCGCCAGACCCAACAACACACTGGCAAGCGTGCCCGCAACAAAGCCGATCTGCACACTGCTGGTCAGCCAGGCCGCCGTGCTGCCGTCGAGGTCAAATTCCAGGACCAGCGATGGCACGACTGCCGAAGCGGAAAACCACAACGCCATGGCTGCCAGCTCACAGAACGCGAGCAGACCGATGGCGCGCCATTTGGCGTTGGTGTTCATCTCCACGAGACAGTCGTGGCGTTGCAAAACACCCGTGTCATCCCGGAGCCCGCAAAGCGGGAATCCGGGATCGCGTCATGACGCATTTCAGAAGCAACGTGCGGACCGGGATCCCGGCTCGCGTTCGCTATGCTCACTTGGCCGGGATGACACAGGAGAAGTGTGTGAGTTGCGGCTCGTAATTTCCCTGATCCCCAGCGAAGGCTGGGGTCCATACGCACAAGCGTTGACGACGCGCTCACACGTCGAGGACAGGGAAAACAGGAGCGCGCGGTCATGGAGCCTGCCAACGTTACCCACCGGGCTTATGGACCCCAGCATTCGCTGGGGATCGCATGTGTCGAGGTCCCGGCTCTCCGCTGCGCAGAGCTTGCCCCGAACATCGATACGAAGGCCGGGATGACACGGAAAGACGGCGCCAAACCCTCTTAACGTTCGATGCAGAGGGCGACCCCCATGCCGCCGCCGATGCACAGGGTGGCAAGGCCCTTCCTGGCGTCGCGCTTCTGCATTTCGAAGAGCAGCGTGTTCAGCACCCGTGCGCCCGAAGCGCCGATGGGATGGCCGATGGCGATGGCGCCGCCGTTGACATTGACCTTGTCGGTATCGAGACCCAGTTCCTTGTTGACCGCGCAGGCCTGGGCAGCGAAGGCTTCGTTGGCTTCGATAAGATCGAGATCGCCGATCGACCAGCCTGCCTTCTCCAGCGCCTTGCGGCTGGCGGGGATGGGCCCCGACCCCATGATGGCCGGATCGACACCGGCATGGGCCCAGCTTGCGATACGCGCCATGGGCGTGATGCCGCGGCGGCTGGCTTCTTCGGCCGTCATCAGAACCAGGGCAGCAGCACCATCGTTGATGCCCGAAGCGTTGCCGGCTGTCACCGTGCCTTCCTTTTCGAAGGCCGGGCGCAGCTTGGCGAGCGAATCGTATTCGACGCCATGGCGGATGTATTCGTCATCCTCCACCACGGTCTCGCCCTTGCGGGTCTTGATGGTAACGGGGACGATCTCGTCCTTGAACTTGCCTGCCTTCTGGGCGGCCTCGGCGCGGTTCTGGCTGGTGACGGCGAAGTTGTCCTGGTCCTCGCGCGTGATCTGCCACTTGCGCGCCACGTTCTCTGCCGTGTTGCCCATGTGATACCCGTTGAAGGCGTCCCACAGGCCATCCTTGATCATGGTGTCGACCATCTCGGCCGGGCCCATCTTGGTGCCGTTGCGCAGGTTCATGCAGTGGGGCGCCTGGCTCATGCTTTCCTGGCCGCCGGCCACCACGATGCTGGCATCACCCTGCAGGATCTGCTGATACCCCACGGCCACCGCGCGCAGGCCGGAACCGCAAAGCTGGTTCAGGCTCCATGCCGGCGCCTCGACGGGAATGCCCGCGCCGATGGAAGCCTGACGCGCCGGGTTCTGGCCTTCGCCCGCCTGCAGGATCTGGCCCATGATGACCTCGTTGACCTCGGCCGCATCAACTCCGGCGCGCGACAGGGCGCCTTCGATGGCGACCTTGCCCAGTTCATGGGCCGGAAGGCTCGAAAGCCCGCCGCCCAAGCTGCCGACAGGGGTACGCGCCGCACTGGCGATGACGATCTCGGTCATGATGATCTCCTGAGTCCTGATGAAACTGTTGCCCGTAATATAAGACATGAATCACCATTTCGCAGGTGCAAAATTTTGTGTGCGGGTGCGAAGGCGTCAGCCTGATTTATGGGCCTGTTCCACATCGTGATAGGTTTTCCAGGGCCGAATGCTCGAAACACCCTGTGTTCTTGCGTCGAAACTTGAGGAGCCGCCCCATGCGCCTGCACATCAGCATCATTTCCGGTCTTGTGACTCTGTGGTGCACGCAAGCCCTGGAGGCTGAGGATCTCGCCCGCTATGTCGATCCCGGAACCGGCATTTCGGTGATGTATCCCTCTCATTGGATGCTCGAGGGGAAGGTTGAGGACGGAGAGATCTTCACAGTCAATGTCGATCATACGGCCCACGGTGGCCGCTGCCTGATCTTTGCCGAGCAGGAATCGGCCTTCGAGGGCATGAACGATGAAGAAGCTGTCGACTTCCTTCTTGCAAGCGACTGGTACGAAACGCGCTATCGTGAATGGTTCCCCAGCTTCGAAACGGTCGCCAGGGCCCGCTCGGAGATTTCGGGCCATGCCGCCTCCATTTGGATCATACGGGGATGCCGGGATAGAGTTCTGACCCAACCAATCCATCACCAAACCAGAAAGCCATCCAGCATGCAGTGTTCCATCCGGCCCGCACACATCGCCGACATCCCGCATCTGGCCATCGCGCTCATGGAAGCCTCGGGCGGTCTGGTGGAGGCGGTGTATGAAGGCGTCATTCCCGGGCGCGAGGCCCATCTGATTGTCGAGCATCTGTTCTCGCGCGCCGAGGCGACGACGTCGGTGACGAACTGCCTGGTTGCAGAGAACGAGGGAGGGGTGCTGGGTTCCGTACACGCCTTTCCCATGGATGCCATGGGCGAGGGTCCGCCCGATCCGCTGGTGCCTGAAGATCGGCACTATCTGTTTGCGCCGTTCGAGCACATGCACGCCGACGGCAGCTACTACATCATGGCTCTGGCAGTGTACCCGGAGTTTCAGGGCTCGGGCATCGGCCAGGCCCTGATGGCCGAAACAGAGCCGGTCGCGCGGGCCAAGGGCTTCAAGGTGATGAGCCTCAATGTCTTTGCGGAGAACAAGAGTGCCGTCCGGCTCTATGAATCCCTCGGCTACAGGGAAGTCGCCCGCGAACCTGCTGTCGGGCACGACAAAATCCGTTACGGCGGCGACGTCCTGCTGATGACACGGGACCTTTAGGGCTACCGCTGCTTACTGGTGTCTGTGCATGGATCGCCCCATCAAGTGTTCAGCCCGGAGAGATATCTTACAGTTGTTCGGAGAGATCCCTGACACTTTTGGCATGTTTTCTCACAGGAGGATCGGCATGCCGTGGAAGGAGATTTCTGTGTTGGATCAACGGCGGGAGTTTGTCGCGCTT
>CALIUG010000259.1 GCA_938048755.1 uncultured Alphaproteobacteria bacterium | reverse complement strand
CGCCGTGGAAGGTTCGGGCTTCGACCATCGTGATCAGGTGACCGTCCCGGTCGTTCACACCGATCTCGTTGAAGCTCTCTTCGCCGAGGCGCATGAAGCTGAAGTCGAAGCCATGGTCGGCAGCCGCGCACGCGAGGCATTCGTGAAGGGCAAGCTGACCCAATGGGCCCACGATCCCCTGACCCTGGGCGCCTATGCCGCCCTGCGGCCCGGCGCATCGGGCGCCCGCGAGGAACTGGCCAGGCCACTGGACGAACGCCTGTTCTTCGCAGGCGAAGCCGCCGCCGGTGCCCACTACGCCACCTGCGGCGGCGCCTGGCTCAGCGGCGAACGCGCCGCAGGGGAGGTGAGGGCGGCGTTGGGGTGATCGCCGTTCAGGCCTTGCCCGTCGGCACCACCTCGTAGCCGGGCTCTTCGGGTTCGTCGTCGATCATTTCGGCGGGGAAACCTGGCGCGGTGATGGAGACATCACAGGCTTCTTCCAGGCGTTTGATGATGTCGTCAGACCAGGCGCGCGGGCCGTAGCGGTCCTGACCGTCCTTGAAGATCTCGATCATCAGCGGGGAAATCTCGAGCGGGACGTTGTGGCGTTCGGCGATGTCCTGGAAGAGGCCGATGTCTTTCAGCACCAGGTCCATGGTGAAGCTGATATCCCGGCTGCCGTTGAGGATGACCTGGCTTTCGGTCTCGTGCACGAACGAATTACCCGAGGAAATCTTGATCGCCTCATAGGTCGTGTTGAGGTCGATGCCGGCCATCTTCATCGTGGTGAGCGCTTCGCACAGGGTGAGAAGGTTTGCTGTGGCGAGATAGTTCGTCATCACCTTCAGCACCGAGGCCGAGCCGATGGGGCCGGTGTGGAGGACCCGGCGGCCCAGGGTGGTCAGCACGGGTAGCATGCGATCAAAGGTGGCGCGCTCGCAGCCCGCGAAAATCGAGATGTTGCCGGTGGCCGCCCGGTGGCAGCCGCCCGAGACCGGACATTCGATGGCCTCGGCGCCGGTCGCCTTGACCAGCTCGGCCAGACGTTTGATTTCGGTTTCATCGGTCGTGCTCATCTCGGCCCAGACCTTGCCTTCCGAGAGGCCTGACAGAACGCCGTCCTCGGCTTCCATCACGGCGGCGCTGGCCGCGGGTGAGGGCAGGCAGGTGATGATGAGATCGCAGGCCTGCGCTAGTTCCCTGGCGCTGTCGGCCCATTTGGCGCCCTGATCGAGGAAGGGCTGGGCTGCCGATTTGTCGAGGTCACGCACGGTGAGGTCAAAGCCGTTGCGCAGGATGGAACCAGCGAGTTTGCCGCCGACATTGCCGAGGCCGATAAAGCCGATCTTCATGGTGATGGTGCCTGTGATGAGGGGTTGCTTGTTGGGGTGAAGAGAACCAGCAGAGGGTCCGGGAATCTGCGCCCGATTGGACGCGATCAGTCCTGTTCGCGACGCCGGGCGCCCGGCCAGAACGCCTGGATCAGGACGGCGCCGAGAATGACCGTGCCGCCGACCAGGGTGACGCTTGTGGGAACCTCTGAGAGGAAGAGGAACACCCAGAGCGGGGAGAGAGCTGATTCCAGCAGCGAAAGCACGGTGAGTTCGCCGGCAGGCAGGTGCCGGGCGCAGAGCGTGAAGAGGCCGTTGCACAGGGCGCTGATAAAAATGCCCTGCAGCGCGCAAAGCGCAAGGTCGTGCAGGCTGATTTCGAAGCTCTCCATCATCAGAAAAGCCGAACCGGCGGCAACTGCCCCGGCCATGGCGACGGTGGGTACCATGTCGACGCCTTTGCCAAACCGGACAGCCACGACATAAACCGAGGAGAGCAGAGCGCAGGAAAGCGCCAGAAGGTTGCCGTGCAGGCTGCCCAGGGCAAAGCCTTCACCGACCATGATCAACACACCACACATGGCGATGAGCGTGGCGATGACCGTGCGCAGCGCCATGGTTTCCCGCAGGAGCAGCCATGCAAGTCCACCTGCGAAGAATGGTGTGGCGGCAATCATGAAGCTGATGTTGGCGATGGTCGTGTGTTCCATCGCCGAGATGAAGGCGACGCTGGCCAGGCCCAGCCCGAACGCACCGGCAAGGCCTGCCTTGCCCGTGGAAACGAACGCGCGAACAGCAAAGAAGCGATGACGCCAGACGACAAAGCTGATGACCGCAACGGTGAGGCAAAGACCGCGATAGAAAATGATCTGCGGGGCGGTGGCGGCTTCAATGTTGCGGAAGATGAGTCCGCTGGTACTCCAGCCCATGGCCAGCATCAGGGCCAGAATGACCCAGGGCAAGCGTGAATCGGATTGGAACCAGCGCAACATGAACAGAGCACTCCGTCAGCGCGGGTCTGCCTCAAGGTTGAGGATTGCCGCGCTATCCAGCCAGCCCATGGGACGGCATTGCAGCTTGATCAAAATTCGAGGCTCGCGTCCAGCAGGATCAGCGCTCGACTTCGACCCTTGTGATCAATCCCGCGTCATTGACGAAAACCCGTTCAACGCCGCGATGGCTCTGGCCGCCCAGCGTGATCGTGAAATCGAACTCGACTCCGCCGTCATCGATCTGGCGCCAGTTTCTGGGTTCCCAGGCCACATCCGGATAATCACCGAAGAAGGTCCGGTTCATGGCGAGGATCTTCTCGGCCCCGTCATGGGCGCCAACACCGCTGGATCGGTAGGCGACATCGGGGTCGAGCAGGGTAGCGATGCGGTCGACATCATGGGCGTTGGACGCATCGACATAGGCCTTGGCGATGGTCATGGGCTGGGTATCGTCCATCAGGCTGCCTTTGATGTCTGTTGCGAGAGGGCTGCGGCAAGGCTACCGGTCGCGGCCTCAAGCCCGCCTTTGCCGTGTGCAATGCCCAGGGCGGCAAGACCGGTCTCGATAACGCCCAGGGTACCCAGCACCATGGGCGCGTTGGTGTGGCCCATATGGGCGATGCGGAAGCCTTTGCCCGAAAGGTCGGGGCCGATGGCGATGCCGACCACCACGCCGCAGGTGTCCTTGCAGAACGCCAGAAGCGGTGCGGGGTCGACTCCAAGCATGCGCACGGTGGTGAGGGAATTGGCGCGCTCGGCGTTTTCCGTGATGTTCATTTCCAGTGCGCCGCCCTGTGCCCAGCATGCGACGGCCGCGCGCGTGGCGTCGGCGAGCAGGGTGTGACGGCGGATGACATTTTCCAGACCCTCTTCGAGGATCATGTCGAGCGACTGCCGCAGGCCGAACAGCAGGTGCTCGGGCGCAGTGCCGCAGTGTTTCATGTAATGCTCGGGCCCGTCGCGTTCGGTCCAGTCCCAGTAACGTGTCACCATGTTGGCCGACTTGTGCCGTTCAAGCGCCCGCTGGTTGGCGGCCACGAAGCTCAGACCCGGCGGCACCATCAGGCCTTTCTGGGAACCTGCTACGGTGACATCGACGCGCCAGGCATCCATCTCGAACTCCACGCAGCCAAGGGATGCGATGGTGTCGACCATCAGCAAGGCATCATGGCCAGTATCGTCCATGACTCTGCGCAGGGCCGGAATATCGTTGACGACGCCTGATGCGGTGTCGACTTGTACGGTGAGAACAGCCTTGATCGTGGCATCGCCATCCTGTGCCAGGCGGTCACGCAGGGCTTCTGGGTCAACCGCGCGGCGCGGGCGTTCGGGAAGAACTTCGACATCCAGGCCCAGCTTGCGCGCCATATCGCCCCAGACCATCGCAAAGACGCCACAGGCCAGTACCAGAACCTTGTCGCCGCGCGACAGGCTGTTGGTCAGTGCGGCTTCCCAGGCGCCGTGACCGTTGGCGGCATAGATGTAGGTGTGGCCGTCGGTGCGGAAGATCTTCTTGAGGTCTTCAAGGCAACTCATAGTCGTCTCGACCATCTCGCCTGAATAGATGTCGATGGCCGGGCGGTGCATGGCGCCCAGAACGGCGTCAGGGACGTTGGTCGGGCCGGGGATGCTGAGAAACTCGCGACCGTGGCGAATCGTCATTTGTAGTATTTCCCTTACAATTTTGCCGCTGGCATGGATCGTGCCTTTGCAACTGGAAACGTGCAGGTCTGTGATTGCGGACCTGTGCATTGTTGAGCATCTGTGTATCATTCCTGCGCGCAAGGCCATGGTCTGTTGGGGGATCGATCACGTCAATCTGTGCGCTGCAAGGATTGATCCGTTGATATTGGGAATCGACTGACGTGAAGTTCGGACTACGCACACTTCTGATGGTCATTTTCATGGTCGTGGCAGCCGTGCCCGTTCTGGTGCTGGGATCCTGGATTCAGACGACCGCCTTCCAGCGCGAGATGGACGAGGTTTCCGAGCGCCATCTTCTGATCGCACGCAACGTGACCCTGGCGCTGGAGCGATACGCCGATGATGCCGGCGCCGTCGTCGAGATGTTCGGCGGCATGAGCAAGTTGGAGATGCCGATTGACGGATTGACGGCTCTGGGCCGGGAACTCGGATTTGTCTACTTCTGCACGCTCGACATCACCGGACCGGTCACCAACCACGTCATCATGGACGAGACTCGGACCGCGGACCTGACCCCCGGGCAGTATGAACTGCTGTGATCTCTAGCAGTTGATCGGGATGTTCATTTTTCGGGCGTCATGGCCGATGGCGACGGTATCCCCACGATCTATATCGTTCAGCGTATCGATGACACACGCCTGGTCATGGGTGCGCTTTCGACCGACTACATTGTGGAACAACAGCAGAGCATTGCCTTTGGTGAAGGCGGGCATGCCGCCATTGTCGACCAGTTCGGCCATGTCATCGCCCATCCCAACCAGGAATGGGCGCGCATCTCCAAGGACATCTCGGCGGTTTCGGCCGTTCAGGCCATGATGAACCGCGAGACCGGCGTGACGACGTTTTTCTCGCCCGCTGCACAGAAGGACATGGTGTCGGGCTACAGTTTTGTTCCTTATACCGGCTGGGGTGTGATGATTCCCCAACCGCTTGAGGAGCTTCAGGCTGCTGCCGCTCATGTGCGCATCTTTGCCATCGGCATGGCTGCGATGGGCCTGCTGATCGCGGCAATCATCAGCTGGCTGCTGGCGGGTCTCGTGACGCGGCCGGTCAGCCGGGTCGAGGCGACGGCCCAGAAGCTGACCCAGGGCGACCTTGGCGACCGAGTTACCCTGTCAGGCCATGAGCCCAAGGAGCTTTCATCCCTGGGTCTCTACTTCAACAGGATGGCCGAGCAGATCGAAACCGACCGCGAAGTGCTTGCCGCAGCGCTCAACGAAGCGCGCGCTGCCGACCGGGCGAAGAGCGAGTTTCTTGCCAATGTCAGCCACGAACTGCGCACGCCGCTGAATGCCATCATCGGCTTCTCCGAGCTGATGAAGACCGAGCCCTATGGCAGCATTGGCGATGAGCGTTACGCCGGTTACGTCGATGATATCCAGCAGTCGGGTCATCATCTGCGGGATGTCATCAACGATATTCTCGATCTCAGCACAGCCCAGGCCGAAGATGCGTTGATCCCGCTCAAGCCCGTTGATGTTGCCTCGGTCATTGAATCGGCGGTCCAGATGGTCGGACAACAGGCAAGAAACGACCGCGTATCGTTGTCGAGCGTGATTGCCATGGACACCGGTGTGATCGCGTCGAACGAACGGCAGTTGCGGCAGATCCTGCTCAACCTGCTCTCGAATGCGATCAAGTTCACACCGCCCGAAGGATCGGTTGAAGTCCGGTCGCGACGCGATGATCCCTCCGGCAAGGTCGTGATTTCCGTGAGCGATACCGGCATCGGCATCGAGCCGGATGACCTTGCCGTGGCATTGGCACCGTTCGGCCAGGTCGATTCCACCCTCAGCCGGCGCTTTGAAGGGACGGGATTGGGTCTGCCTCTGGCGCGCGCCTTCGCCGTCAAGCTGGGCGGCACTCTCGACATCAAGAGCACGCCGGGAGCCGGTACCACTGTGACAATCACCTTCCCGCTGAACCCCTCGCAGCCCGGCTGAGCGCACTTCCGACCTCTGCCCCGACTCAAAAATGGACGATCCTGCATAGGGATCGCAGCGCTGGCGCGTGAAGTTGTCAGGAATATGGCAACGCGGGGAGATCGAGCGCCATGACAACAAGAAAGATTCTGATGTGTGCGGTGGCACTGACCACCATGCTGGGTTTGCAGGCCTGTAACGCAACGACCGGGGGCGGCAACCAGATCAACTTCGGCAACGATTCCAGCCAATGGGCGTTTGATGGTGAATGCGATGATCCGCGTTTCGCCGGTCCCGGTACGGCACAGACCTTGTTGCAGGAAGACGCTTATCGCGACGCGACCGATTGCCGCAACCAGTTCTACGCCGGCTCTGTCTGGCTTGCCTCGGGCAGCAACAACAACACCTATGGTTCGTCGATCAACTTCGGCGATGACCAGAGCCAGTGGGCCTATGACGGCGTGTGCGATGACCCGCGTTTCTATGGTGCAGGCATGACGACCACAACGCTGCTCGACGAAGACCGTTATCACGACGCAACCGATTGCCGCCGCCAGTACGAGGCCGGCCGCATCGCGCTGCGCTGAACCTGAAACAGGGAGAATTTCGATGAACAAGCAACACCGTCTGGGAACGGTGATGGGCGCCTGCCTGCTGATCAGCACTTCGGCCATGGCGGAGTTCAGCCAGGCCAGCGCGCCGGCCGAGCAGG
>CALIUG010000258.1 GCA_938048755.1 uncultured Alphaproteobacteria bacterium | reverse complement strand
ACATCTCGCGGGTGTCGCGGAACCGGAGCGCCTCGTTGGAAACATCGGTCCGCGTGATGCGGCTGAGGAGATCACGGGAATTGGGGCCCGAGATCGCGATGCCGTGGAGTTCGTCGGTGCGGTTGCGATAGGTCACGCCGGTCTCGGGCAAGCGTGCGTCAAACCAGCGGCGGTGCGCCTGCTGCATGGCGCCAGAACCGAACAGAACGAAGTGATCATCCGCCAGGCAGGCAACGGTGAGGTCGCCATAGAGCTTGCCCTTGGGCGTCAGCATGGGGGTCAGGGTCAGGCGGCCAGGCTTGGGAATGCGTCCGGCAAGAACGTTGTCCAGGAAGGCCCGCGCCCCGGCTCCTCTAAACTCGTGCTTGGCGAAGTTCGCCACCTCGACCGCACCGACAGCGTTGCGCACGGCCTCAACCTCGCGCGCGACGTAGTCATGGGCACGTGAACGGCGGAAGGTCGGGTCTTCATGGGCGTCTTCGGGCCCGTCGGCAAACCAAAGGACGTTCTCCAGACCGAAGGCCGTGCCCCAGACCGCACCCTTGGCCGTGAGGCGATCATAAAGTGCGGTCGTCATCTGGCGTCTGCCCTTGGGCAGGGTTTCGTTGGGGAACGTCATCACGAAGCGGCGTTCGTAGTTTTCCGACGACTTCACCGTGCCCCATTCGGGCGTGGCGAAGGGTCCGAAACGGGCCACATCCATGGCCCAGACATCGATGGAAGGTTCACCATCAATCATCCATTCGGCCATGCACAGGCCGACACCGCCGGCCTGGCAGAAACCGGCCATGACACCCACGGCGACCCAGTAGTTCCGCATGCCGGGAACGGGGCCGATCATGGGATTGCCGTCGGGGCCGAAGGTGAAGGGGCCGTTGATCATGTTCTTGATGCCGGCACGGCCCAGGGCGGGAATGCGCTCGAAGCCAAGCTCTAGCCGTTCGGCGATATGGTCGATCTGGGGCTGTAGCAGTTCGTGACCGAAATCCATCGGCGTGCCACCCACCGACCATGGCGTGGCGTGGGGTTCATAGGTTCCCAGCAGCATGCCGTTGCGTTCTTGGCGGAAGTACATGTTGCCTTCGTAATCAATGCCTGCGGGCAGCCGTTCCTCGCGCTCGACAATCTCGGGAATGTCCTCGGTGATCAGATAGTGATGTTCCATGGGCTGCACGGGCAGATGAATGCCAGCCATATGGCCGACTTCGCGCGCCCACAGACCGCCGGCATTGACGACATATTCTGCGTGCACGTTGCCCTGCTCGGTCACCACATCCCAGCTGCCGTCCGGGCGCTGGTTGGTTTCCAGAACGGGGTTATGGGTCACGTAGGCCGCACCCAGCGCCTTGGCCGCCTTGGCATAGGCATAGGTCACGCCAGAGGGGTCAATATCACCATCCAGAGGATCCCACAGGGCGGCGATGTAACGTGAGGGATCGATCAGCGGGTGGAGCTTTGCGGCTTCCTCGACACTGATGAACTCCTGATCCAGGCCCATGTAGCGCGCCTTGGAGCGTTCACGCTTGAGGTAGTCGTGCCAGACCTCGTTGGAAGCCAGGTAGAATCCGCCGGTGTTGTGCAGGCCGACAGACTGACCCGACAGTTCCTCAAGCTCGTCATAGAGGTTGATCGTGTAACCCTGCAGACGGGAGATGTTGGGGTCCGAAGAGATTGTGTGGATCTGGCCAGCCGCATGCCAGGACGAACCTGACGTCAGTTCGCTGCGCTCGATCAGGAGCGAGTCCTTCCAGCCGTACTTGGCCAGATGGAAAAGAATGGAACAGCCAACAACCCCGCCACCGATGATTACGACCTTGGCACTGTCCTGCATGACACCCCTCCATGCGCGGCGCTCGCTTGTGCGGTCGCCCCGTTGATCCAAATTTGCCCGCGGAGTTAGAGCAGATCACGTTGCCTGAGGCTAGAGCCCGATCAGGGTTCGGCTCCGAAGAAACCGCTCGCTTCAAACCTGCCTTGCTATGTCCGCGAATCCGGAGTGAACTTCTCTGAAGCTTCGTCAACAGGTTGGCTCGATCGGGGCATCAAGTTCCATCGTGCGACGTTCCTGAAGCACGATTTCTACTTTGCATGGGGTTGAACCCGATTTTTTTGGCTGCCCCTCCCCCCGAACCGACGGGCCCGGGGATGATTGAAGGCAGCCGGAGCACGGAAAACGGAGGACTTTCTTGAGTTACGGATTGTATGTCGGCAAGAATCATACGGCAGACGGCATTGCCTATCTGGCCGGTTACGGCGACGAACCCTCAAGCCACTGGCTGGAGATCATGCCGCGCCGGACCCACGATTCCGATGCGACCATCACGGTCGGTGTAACGCCCCAGGCGGCCATGCCCGGTGTGATGACCCAGATTCCCCAGGCAGCCGAAACCGCCCAGCATATCCGTGTGAGTTACACGTTTTATCTGGGCGTTCCGGCACCCCTGACCAATGGCGGGCTGAACGAGCATGGTGTGGCCGTGCGCGACATCTGGTCACCGTCGCGCCAGGAACTGGTCGACATGACACGTACCGACCAGTCCGGGCCGAACTACAGCGACCTCGCCCGGATCGTGATCGAACGTGCAACGACGGCGCGCGAAGGGGTCGAGCTGATCGGTGCCCTGATTGCCGAACATGGCTATTCGACCTATGGCGGCAATTCCCACATCATCGCCGATCCCGATGAGGCCTGGATTGTCATCGAGTATGCCGGCAGTCAGGGTCTGTGGTGCGCTGAGCGGGTCGGTGCCGATGACATTCGCGCGTCCCGGCCTGGCTACATCGGTGATGTGCCCGTCGATACACCGGGCCATCCAGACTTTCTCTACGCACCCAACTACCTGAGCTTTGCCGTCGACCAGGGCTGGTATGACCCTGCTGCCGGAAAACCGTTCAATGCCAGCCACATCTATGGCGACGACAAGATGCAATGGGAAGGCGTTGCCTGGATCGAGGACGAAATGCGCAAACGCGCAGCGCGTCCTGAAAAAATCGGCATCACCGACATGATGTGGGCCATCCGCACCGAACGCCTGACCGGTGACACCGCCGGATACGGTCAGATCGTGCCGCTGCATCATCCCGATCACACCGCCCTGCGCCACCTCTGGCATACCCAGATCGGATCCATCGCCGCACCGTTCGTACCGGTGTTCATGGGCGTGCGCGAGGTGCCTGAAGAGTTTCGCCAGCACCGTTATCTCACGACCGGTGAGGATGCCCGGTTCATCGACCTGCGCCATGCCACGGAACGCGACACCAGCAGCGTGTCTGAGGTTTCCCAGGGCGTGGAATCAACGCGCTCGGCGACAGCGGTCTTCAAACGGTTGCTCTATTTGATCTGCCAGCATCACGAGACCTATCTGCCCGAGGTCACTGAAATCTGGCAAGCCGTCGAGCAACGTTTGCTGAAGGCCATGCCCGGCGTGCTTGCAACCGCGCAAACGCTGATCGACGCAGGCAAGCCCGATCTCGCCGACGACTATCTGACCTACTACAGCACCACGGAACTACGCGCGGCTCTGGACCTTGCCGAAACGCTGGCCGCGGGTCTGGAAGCCCGAGCCCGTGCCCTGCACGGCATCAACAGCGCGATGACGCCCAGAGGACCCAAACAGGTCTGGTGACTCTTGCGGGAGCCTGTCCTGCGACCAGGGCAGGCAACACGGAGAAAACGTGGCTAAAGTGTGCTGACGCATTCAGACACTTAACAGGAGCAGACTTCATGTCCGGAGATCAGACCGAAGGCCTGGCGGCCCAGACAGACAAGTTTGAAGTAGCCGCCTATACGCGCATTCCCAGCAACCTGCCCGATCGTGTTGCGGCAGGAGAGGTGTTGCGTGACGAAAAGGTTGTCATGCGCGATGGCACCAGGCTGGCCACCGATGTCTACCTACCGGAAGGCGACGGGCCTTTTCCCACGGTCCTGACCCGCATGCCCTATGGCAAGACCGAGCCCTATTGCTATATGCCGGTCATCGCCGACCACTGGGTACGTCAGGGCTACGCTGCGGTGGTGCAGGACGTTCGTGGAAAGTGGGGATCCGAAGGCCTGTTCGAACCCAACCTTGCGGCCAACGAAGTGCCTGATGGTTATGACACGATCGACTGGATCGCCGGACAGCCGTGGTCGAATGGTCGGGTCGGCATGTGGGGTGAGTCCTATTTCGGCTTCACCAGTTACGCCGGCGCGGTGAGTGGCCACGAAGCCCTGGTCTGCGTGGCGCCCGGAGACATCAGCCTGGATCGTTACAAGGCGACCATGCGTTATGGATGCCTGCAGGTGAACACGGTCGGCACCTGGGCGATCTCCATGACCGACCAGACCTATCAGGATCTTTCCAGGCTGAATTACTGGCACCTGCCCATGGCCGAGATGGCCGATGCCGCAGGCGCGCCCTCATCCTACTTCGATGAGCTCATGGCCAATCCCCTGCCCTCACCGTTCTGGGAGGCACACTCCGTGCTGGAGGGCTATGAGAGCATCAGGATTCCGGTTCTCCATTGGGGCGGCTGGTACGACAACTATCTGGGCCCGACCATCGCCGACTGGCGCGTCATGGCCGCCAACAATGCCGAAACCGGCAACCAGCACCTTCTGATCGGTCCTGGGGATCACGAAAACTCCCCTGATCTCAACCATCGCGCAGGCATCCTGCCCGTCGCAGACGGGACCGGTGCGGCACGCTGGGACGCCTATGTTGCGTTTTTTGATCGCTATCTCATGGGCAGGGACAACGGGTTTGGCGGCAACGGCGCGGTTCACTACTACACCCTGGGCAGCGACACCTGGCGCGACGCCGATGCCTGGCCGCCTGCCGGCACGACCATGACGCCGATCTACCTGCACTCTGCCGGGAGCGCCAACACGGCAGCCGACGACGGGCAGCTTTCATGGCAGGCACCCGACGGCGAGGAGACACCGGACCGGTTCGACTACGACCCGGCAAATCCCAATACGGAGACTCTGGGTCTGGATTGCTGGGCGCTGGCAGGTGGTATAGGCGACCGCCAGCCCATCGAGGCGCGTCCCGATGTCCTGGTCTATTCCAGCGAACCCTTTCCTGACGGCCTGGAACTGACCGGCCCGATCACCGCGCATCTCCACTTTGCAAGCAGCGCCGTCGATACCGACGTAACGGTTTCTCTGGTGGATGTGTTCGAAGACGGCCGCGCCAACCTGATCCAGGACGGAATCCTGCGTTGCCGTTACCGGAACGGCCTCGACCGCGCTGACCTGATGGAGCCTGGTGAAGTCTACGGCCTTGAGATCGACGTCTGGTCGACCAGTTACGTTCTGGCACCAGGCCACCGGCTGCGCGTCGAGATTTCGTCCAGCAACTTCAACCGCTATGACCGCAATCTGAACACCGGCGAAGCCTTCGGTCAGGGTGACAAACCCATCGTCGCGACCCAGACCGTGTTCCATGATGCCCAACGGCCGTCCTGCGTGATGCTGCCCCTGCATCGCAAGGAAGCTCCTTGAAGCGCGGAATGAAAGATGATCCACTTTC
>CALIUG010000257.1 GCA_938048755.1 uncultured Alphaproteobacteria bacterium | reverse complement strand
CCTTCGACGATGGAACGACTGTCGTTCGAATTGGCCACCATCATGCTGAGCACCAGGCTCGAGGTAAAGAACAGCACAGCAGCAATCGCCGTTGCGCGGGTCAGCAGGTTTGCGGTGCCACGGGCCGACATCAGGCCGCTCATGCCCCCGGCGCCGCCACCTCCGCCGCCACCCATGCCAAGGCCGCCGCCCTCGCTGCGCTGAAGCAGAACAAGGCCGACAATCGAAAGCGCGAACAAAACATGCAGGATGACGAGGATCGTCTGCACGGGGACCTATGATTTGGTTGCGGTTGGACAGTTTCCGGCGCTTATGACGTCGGACGGCGAGCGTTTAGCACAGTGGTTGTTGGAGCGCCATAGCCCTTGATGGGTCAATTGGTTCTTCGTGGTCACAAGGTCAAGCCGACCGTCCCGCCGAGACAATGGCCCAGAAATCATCGGGCTTCAGGCTGGCACCACCGACCAGAGCGCCGTTGACATGGTCGACTGCGAGCAATTCATCCGCGTTACCGGCATTGACAGAGCCACCGTAGAGGAGCCGCACGTTATTTCCGTCCTCTCCGAGAGCCGCGACCAATTGCTGACGGAGCAAGGCATGTATTTCAGCGACATCGGCAGGTGTTGCCGTGTTTCCGGTTCCGATGGCCCAGACGGGTTCGTAGGCCACGACCGTATTGTCTGGCGTTGCGCCCGGTGGCAACGAACCGGCGAGTTGCGCCGAAACCACGTCACTGGCCCTGCCCTCTTCTCGTTCCGTAGCACTTTCGCCAAGGCAGATGATCGCAACAAGGCCCGCGCGATGCGCTGCGGCGGCTTTCGATGCGATCAAGGCATCGGATTCGGCATGATCGCGGCGTCGCTCGGAGTGACCAACGATGACATGACTGCAACCAAGGTCCGCCAGCATGGGTGCGGCAACATCACCCGTGTAGGCTCCGGAATCCTCTGCATGGCAATCCTGGCCACCCAGGGTGATTCCCGAATCCTGGAAAGCACGAGTCATTGTGCCGATCAGAGTTGCCGGCGGGCAGACCAGGACATCGCACGGCAAACCATCCCCTGCCTTTGCACAGATTGCCTGCGCGCGATCCAGGGCGTCTGAGGCAAGTCCATTCATCTTCCAGTTTCCTGCGACCAGCGAACGCATGTTCCGATTCCTTCCTTCGACCGTGTTGCTGCCTTGCTATCACGCCCGATCAATCCTGCGAAACCATGGATTTCTTGCGTGAAAGACCCGTTGCTGCCTATAGACCGTCTCTGGGTGCCAAACTAAGATGCGTGCCCTTCCAAGAGCCCCAACGAAAGCCGAGAAAGACCCATCATGCTGACGCAAATGCGCAAGGGCGCCTCTTCATGGCCCGCTAAGATCCTTCTCGGCCTGATCGCTCTCAGCTTTGTCGGCTGGGGTGTCGGCGATATCTTCATCAATCGTGGCGAAACACGGGTAGCCGAAGTCGGATCCAGCGAGGTCGACATTCGCGACCTGCAGCTTGCCTATCGCAACCAGGTGCAGCCGCTGCAGAATTCCGGTGTTCCTGTCGAACAGGGTTCGGAACTGGCACAGGCCTTGGCACGGCTGGCATTGGACCAACTGATTCTGCGCACCCTGGAATCAAACGCCGCGCGTGACATGGGCATCACAATCGATGCCGAGACCCTGCGCAACGACATCGCGGGCAATGCTGCGTTCTTCAATAATTCAGGCGTCTTCGACCCTGCCGTCTTCCAGGGAGTTCTGGCAACCAACGGGCTGTCGGAAGCACGTTACCTCGCCATTCTCTCCAACCAGATCAGCGAAGGTCAGTTCGTCAACAGCATCGGCGCTGTGCCTCCGCCTCCATCGACACTGATCGACAGTGTGTTCCGGCATCGCACGGAGCAAAGGGTCGTGGAACTGGCGGTCATACCCAATGACAAGCTGGTGCCCCTTCCCACAGCGGAAACCAGTGACCTTCGGAACTACTACGAAGAGAATCTCGGTAAGTATGAAGCGCCTGAATACCGTTCGGCAGATTACCTTCTGATCTACCCTGATGATCTGGCCGAAACCGTCGAGATCACCGAGGAAGCCATTCAAGAGGCCTATGCCAATTCCGCAGGCGCATGGACCGACCCGGAGCAGCGCCGCCTGCAACAGATACCGTTTGCCACGGAAGAAGAAGCCGTCAGCGCCCATCAGGCAATCGAGGGTGGAGCCGACTTCGCACAGGTTGCCTTTGATGAAGCAGGCATGGAGGCAGAGGAACTGGAGTTGGGTTGGTTCACACGCGCCGATCTGTTTGCCGAACTTGCCGATCCGATCTTCGCAACGCCGGAAGGCTCGGTGACAGCACCGCTTGCCTCTCCTCTGGGCGGCTGGCTTCTGTTTCGGGTTGCGGAAATCAAGCCGGAGGACGTGACCTCCTTCGAGGATGCCCGAGAGACCATCGAGAGCGAACTGAGGCTGCGCAAGGCGCGCGAGTCGATCTATGGCCTGGCCAACGAACTCGACGACCAACTCGCGGCCGGCGCGACCGTGCAGGAAACTGCCCAGGCGCTGGACCTCAACGTCAAAACCGTGACGGACATTGATCCTGACGGCACGCCGGAAGACCCCATGTCATTGCAGATCATCCCGACCGTCCCCGGCTTTCTGGACGAGGTGTTCTTCGGCGAGCTCGATTTTCCTTCAACCGTGATCGAAACGAACGATGGCGGGCTTCTGGTGGTGGAAGTTACCGAAATCACGCCGGAGCGTTTGCGTCCCTTTGATGAGGTCGAAGAGCAGGTGCGACAGGACTGGCAACACGAAGAGCTGGCAGCCCAGGCCGAAGAAGCCGCCATGGCTCTTGCGCAGGAAGTCGGGTCGTTCGGTGACGTCACGGAGGTTTTTGCCGAAACCGGCGCCTCCTTCGACGAACTTCAGACCTTCACGCGGACCCAGACGCCAACCCTCGATAATGTCGGCTTTGAAACCGTGACGGCAGTCTTTGCTGCCGATGCCGGGGCGGTTGTCGTCAGCCCATCCGTCGACAACACGGCGCAGGTTGTTGCGCGTATCCTTGATGTTGTGGAAACCGATGCGCTGGTCGATCCGGACGGTTACCGAAGCGTCGAGATTTCGGTGACCAACGGCATGATCTCCGATGTGATCGATCAGAACAGTGCGGCGATGTTCAATGCGACGTCGATTGAAATCGATGAGCGCCTGCTGGAACAGTATTTCTGAGATGACGACCTACGCGCCCGACAGCGACGCCTTTGAGGCGCGTTACCGCGAAAACCAGCCCCAGGTCGTCTGGACCAAGCTGGTTGCCGATCTTGAAACACCTGTTTCGGCCATGCTGAAACTGGCCAGCGGTCAGCCCAACAGCTTCCTTCTGGAATCCGTCGAAGGTGGAGCGATTCGCGGCAGGTACTCCATCATCGGCCTTAAGCCCGATCTGATCTGGCGCTGCAGCGATGATCGTGCAGAAATCAACCGGCAAGCGCGGTACGACGCCGATGCATTTGTCCCGGAAGATGTTGGCGCCATTGAATCCCTCAAGCGCCTGGTGCGCGAGTGCCATATCGACCTGCCTGAGGAATTGCCTCCGATGGCGGCCGCTCTGGTCGGTTACACCGGATACGAGATGGTCCGGTTGATGGAAAAGCTGCCGACCGACAAGCCGCGCACTATTGATGTGCCCGACGGCCTGCTAATTCGCCCGACCATCATGGCCATCTTCGACAACGTTGCCGACGAGGTCACGGTCGTCACCCCGGTCTGGCCCAGCGAAGGCGTCAATGCGCGCGCCGCGTATGCTCGCGCCTGCGAACGGCTTGCCGATGTCACCGCTGATTTTGACCGGAACCTGCCCCATGGCGACGATGCCGTGGTCGATGATGATCTGGGCGAAGCGGTTTCCAACACGCCCCACGAACGGTTCCTGGAAATCGTCGGCGAAGCCAAGGACTACATCAACGCCGGCGACGCCTTCCAGATCGTCCTGTCGCAGCGCTTCGATATTCCGTTCACGCTGTCACCGCTTGCTTACTACCGCGCGCTGCGCCGGGTGAACCCGTCACCGTTTCTGTTCTATCTGGACTTCGGCGGTTTCTCGGTTGTGGGCTCCAGTCCGGAAATTCTGGTTCGCGTACGCGATGACCGCGTCACGATCCGGCCGCTTGCCGGTACGCGCAAACGCGGCGCCGACAAGGCCGAAGACGATGCCCTGCGCAAGGAGCTTCTGGCCGATCCCAAGGAACTGGCCGAGCATCTAATGCTGCTTGATCTTGGCCGCAACGATGTTGGTCGCGTTGCCAAGGTCGGCACGGTTGCAGTCACCGAGCGGTTCCAGATCGAGTACTACAGCCACGTCATGCATATCAGTTCCAACGTCGAGGGCGACCTCAATGCGGACTATGACGCCATTGACGCCATTGTGGCGGGGTTCCCCGCCGGTACGGTCAGCGGTGCGCCCAAGGTGCGTGCCATGGAGATCATCGACGAACTCGAGACCGACCGGCGCGGCGTCTATGGCGGGGCCATCGGTTACTTCTCGGCAAACGGTTCAATGGACACGTGCATCGCCCTTCGGACCGCCATCATCAAGGATGGCGTTCTGCATGTGCAGGCAGGAGCCGGCGTGGTGACCGACAGTGATCCTGAATCCGAACACCAGGAATGCCGCAACAAGGCCCGAGCGCTTCTGCGCGCCGCAGAGGAAGCCGTCCGATTCTCCGGCCGTGGCGGACTAAACCGCTAACCCTCGTCAGGATCCGTATCGGTGCGCCCCGATCATTCGGCGGCAGTTCGCGTGAGCTGACTTTCGTTGTGCTCCACGATGGCGCTGGCAGGGACAAGCCTGAAGCCGCGCGCCTGAACACTGGGCAACCATTCGGCCAGGACCTCGGCCGTGATGTCATAGGGATGGGCAATGCCAAGCGCATATCCCCGGTGCAGCGCCATGGCTTCCAGAGCGTATAGCTGGGCGAGGATTGCATCACGTTCGGCAACATTGTCGATAAAGAGATCCCGCCGGACAGCAGGCAGGCCGTGCCGACGGGCCGTGCTGTACGCCACGGACGCGGGTGCTGTCAGGGAGTCGACAAATATCAGGTCACGGGTGCGCAATTCAGCCATAACGAGGTTCATGGCCGCGAGATCCTGAGTCAGCTCGCTTCCCATGTGATTGTTGACCCCCACATAGCCGTCGAAGCGCCCGAGATTCCATAGAAGCTTACGCATCAGCTCCTCAGAGCTCATGCCACCCAACAGGGCGTGCGGCCCAGGGTCGACCGTCGCATCGATCGGCTCCATGGGGAGGTGTAGAAAGAGCTCGTGTCCGGCATCCGTTGCGATCTCGGCCAGAGCCGCAACGTTTTCGCCGTAAGGCATAAAGGCAAGGGTCAGCGGGCCAGGCAGGGCGCTCATCAGACGCGCGCGATCTTCGCTGATGCCCAGATCATCGATCATGATCGCGATCATGGGAGCACCGTCAACGAACGGGTCCAGAACCAGCACCTCTCGCGCGTCGTTCTCGATGGTCACATCCGGTACGGCGGGTATGAACGGCTTCTCTTCCGGCACAGGGACAATGGCCACTACGGTCGACTCAAACGGCGCAATATCCGTGATTTCCAGCGAAGCGATGTTCCAGGTCGAGCGCAACGCTATGTCAGTATTCTGCGGATCGTTGATCGCCGGTTCTTCAGCAGTCGCCCCCTCACGAACAGTGCCCTGCGCTGCAAGCAACAAAACGATTTCCGGCATGGTGTGTGGTTCGGGCGCGACAGCCGATGCAACCATCGACTCTTCATCCTGATCCGCAAAGGCGAGCCGCTCGTTCAGTCTGCCCGGCTCTGCCGGGTCGGGTTTTTCGACCCAAACCAATCTGGCGCCTGATTCGTCTTCCAGAGAGTCCAGCGCAAGGTCCGCCACCCCAGTCTCGGCAGGGCGATGTGGCGCACCAGGTATCACCTGTAGGTGACTGGGGGCAGCGTCCAAGCTTTGCGCGTAGAGCGCCGCCAGCTCGGCAGGTTTGTGTGCTGGTCCGGGTATGACTCTCTCTGGTGCTTGATCCTGAAGTCCATGAAACCAAAAGAGCTGTGCGAAGGAACTCAGCCGATGCGGCCCCCCTGCAATGACCAGGTCCGAACGGCTCTCGACCTCACCGCTGAGCAGCAGAGCATAAAGTGCCGGCCGGTGTGGCGCTCCGGGAATGGTCAGGGCAAGAGCAGGCCGTGGTGGTGCTTCGAGCGGCTCGACCTCGATCCGGGACTGCGACACGATCACTGGAGGCTGGGTCGCAACGGCAGGCATCACGGGCAAAGCTGGTGCGCTCGCGATCACGAACGAGCCAATGACACCGCCCAGCCCGGCCCCGGCAAAGGCAGCAAGCAGCACCGGCAGAGCCATCATCGTCACGCGGCGCACGGAGGACGTTACTCCGGAAGGATCGCTTTG
>CALIUG010000256.1 GCA_938048755.1 uncultured Alphaproteobacteria bacterium | reverse complement strand
AGCGCGCCTTCACAGGCTGCAGCGGCTTCGTCGGTCATCTGGTTTCGGAACGTCTCGTAACCGGGCTTGCCGATCTCCGCCTCGTCCCAGTGGGTGATGCCTGTGACGCCTTCGATGTCGACGCTGATATAGACCTTCATGGCGTATTCTCCTTTAGAGCGCAGGCAGACTCAGGCACGCACCACGGCGATGGGGGATTCCACATCCGTGATCCAAACAGCCATGGCGATCAGCGGTTCGCCGCGGGTCTGCATGGCGTGACGCATGCCGGCTGTGTGAAGGATGATGTCACCGGGATAGCGCTCCACCCAGGGTTCGCCGCCGCGTTTCCACAGCGCCTTGCCCGCGATTACGTAGTAGATCTCGACCGCCTTGTGGGCGTGGTCGGGATAGTACACATCCGGCCCCTGAAGGGTGAAGGTGAGGCCGACGGTCTTGGAGGCAACGGCAACGCCGCCCGCCCATCTCGGGGGAGCAGCCAGCGCGGCAAAGCTGAAGTTCTGGCAGAAGTGCTCCATGCCCGGCTCGCCGCCATAGCCGTCATGAATGTCGTTCCAGGACATCAGCGGCGAGGCCGCGCGCAGTGCCGCGAGCATGGCTGCAGCTCCGGGATCGTTCACCTGATGGCTGTCGAGGTAACGATCAACGATCGGCTGGGATTGCGGTTCCGAGGCGTTGTCGAAGGAGAGCCCCCGGATCAGCTCCGCTCCACTGAGCAGTTCCGCCGACGGTGCAAAAGGTCGGCGCGCGCCAGCCTCGAGAACCTTTACGGCCAGGTTGGCAAGATCGGTGGCGGGTTGCAGGTTCATGTCTTTGCTCTTTCGTCGGGGCAGAAGGACACGCTAGGCTCATTTGTCATTTCACAGCAATTGGCCTTCGTTCCATGCCCGAAGCCTATCCCCAGCTCTTTTCGCCGTTGCGGTTGCGTCATCTCACGCTGAAGAACCGCATCGTGTTCGGCGCCCATACCGCCAACATGAGCGAAGAGGGCATTCCCGGCGAGCGGCACCTTGGCTATTACCGCGAGCGCGCCCGGGGCGGTGCGGGCATGATCGTGGTCGAACCGGTGCCGGTCCATCGCACGGCGGTTCTGACCCGCGGCAACTTCCTGGCCGATGACGATGCCATCATCCCCCACTTTCGCCGCATCACCGAAGAGGTGAAGGATCACGGCTGCGCCATCATCCAGCAGCTTTATCATGTCGGCGCCCATGGCGACTGGGACTCCAGTTTCTCGGAAAACTGGTCGCCGTCCGGCCTGCCGTCGATGCATGATTCCGATGGCAGCCACGCCATGACCGGTCGGCAGATCGAAGAGGTTATCGACGGCCACATCGCCGCGGCACGCCGTGCGAAGGAGGCAGGGTTCGACGGCATCGAGATCATGGCGGCCTATTCGGCACTGTTGGAGCAGTTCTGGTCTCCGTTCACCAACCGTCGCGACGACCAGTGGGGCGGAACCTTCGACAATCGCATGCGTTTCTCGCAGGCAATCTATGACGGCATCCGCAAGGCCTGTGGTGACGACTTCGTCTGTGGCGTCGCCGTCAGCATCGATCCCGGCGCAGAGGTCGTGCAGTCGATCGAGATGCTTCAGGAGGTTGCGGCCTGGCACGATTCACGCAGGCTGATCGATTACATCACCCTTGGGCGCGGCAGCTATTGGGGCTTTACGCGCATCATTCCCCCCGCCTTCGAACAGGCCATGAAGGGTGAGGAGTATGCCGGTCGCCTGCGCTCGGTCTGCGAGCACGCCAGGGTGCAGTGCGAGGCCCGTGTGAAGACGCCCGAGAACGGCGAGCGCATCATCGCCAGCGGCACGGCAGACATGGTTTCCATCGTGCGTGGCCAGATTGCCGATCCGCACCTTGCCAACAAGGCCCGTATGGGGAAGGCATCCTCGATCCGGCCCTGTGTCTCCTGCAATCAGCAATGCATTGGCCGGCGTCACCGCGACTACTGGATCTCGTGCCTCGTCAATCCGTCGGCGGGGCGGGAGTTCGAATGGTGTGGCGATCGCATCACGCCTTCGGACAACCCGCGCAGCGTACTGGTGGTTGGCGGTGGCCCGGCCGGGCTGGAAGCCGCGCGCGTGGCGGCGGAACGTGGGCACGGCGTGCGCCTGGTCGAGCGCGAAGCGCATCTGGGTGGGCAGTGGCGTCTGGCGAGCCTGCAACCCCGCCGCAACGAGATTGCGGACCATCTCGCCTGGTATGGCCTGCAACTCTCCAACCTGGGTGTGGCCGTTGATACCGGGATCGAGATGGACGCCGACATGGTGCGCGAGATGGGCGTTGAAACCGTCATCATCGCCACGGGGGCGCGACCGCCGATGAAGGGATACCAGCGTGCGATGCCGGAACAGGACAGCCTGCCCGGGATCGAGAAGGGCAATGCCTGTTCCATCAATGACGTGCTGTCGGGTGCCGTGACGCCGGGCAAACGGGTTCTGGTGCTCGACGACATCGGTGCGTGGCCCGGCAACGGCACGGCACTCAAGCTTGCCGAGGCCGGTCATGACGTCGTTCTGGTCGCCAAGGATGCCTATATCGCCGCTGATATGGGCCGCGTCACCTCCGACGGGGCGATGCGCAAGGCGCTTGCCACTGCAGGTGTCGACATGCGCCCGGCAAGCGCCGTGGTTTCCTGGAACGGTGACGCAGCAACCGTGCGTCATTTGCCCACGGGCGCCGAACAGACCCAGCCCTTCGACACGCTGGTCATCGCAGAAACCCCGGTCCCCAACGAACAGATCTGGCGTGAGCTTCAGGATAGCGGCCTTGATGTGCATGTCGCAGGTGATGCCATCGCGCACCACAAGGCGTCGGGCGCCATCTATGACGGCCGCCGCATCGCCATGGAATTGTGAGATGAGCGAGCATTTTCCGCATCTCTTCCAGCCACTCACCCTGCGCCACAAGACCCTGCGCAACCGGCTGACGTTCGGGCCGCACCTGGCCAACATGAGCCATGAGGGACTGCCTGGTGCGCGCCATCTCGGCTACTACGTCGAACGCGCGCGCGGTGGTGTCGGCATGATCGTGATGGAGGGCCAGTCGGTCGAAGCACACGGAGCCCTGACGCGCGGTCGGTTCCGATTGTCCGACGAGATCGTTCCGGGGCTCGCCGCCATCGCCGATGCCGTGCACGAACATGGCACGGTGATTGTCCAGCAGCTCAACCATTCGGGCCAGCACGCCGATGGCGACAACAGCTGGCTGCCCAACTGGTCGGTCTCTGGCCTGCCGTCCATGAAGGACAGCGATGGCAGTCATGCCATGTCGGGTTCCGAGATCGAGAGCGTCATTGCCCATTATGTTGACGCGGCTTTGCGCGCAAGGAAGGCAGGGCTGGACGGCATCGATCTGCTGGCTGCCTACAACACCCTGCCGGACCAGTTCTGGTCGCCCCTGACCAACCGGCGCGAAGACCGCTGGGGTGGGTCGCTGGAAAACCGATGCCGGTTTACCGCCACGGTTCTGAAGGGAATACGACAAGCCTGTGGCGAGGGCTTCATCATCGGGCTTTCGGTCTCCGGGGACGACCTCACCAAAAAGGGTCTGCCGCTTGAGGAAATGAAGCGCATCGTCGCCTGGCACGATGCGCGCCGGCTCATGGACTATGTCTCGGTCGGAACGGGCAGCTTTGTCGATTTCTCGCAGATCATCCCGACCTTCATGTACGACCAGATGAAGGGGCCGCCCCTAGCCGGTGCAATTCGCTCGGTCGTGAGCCATGCGTATGTGCAGGCCGAAAGCCATGTCCGCACGCCTGAAAATGCCGACAAGGTCATCGCCGATGGCATGGCCGACATGGTCTCTATCGTGCGTGGCCAGATCGCCGATCCCCATCTCGCCAACAAGGCAAAAGAGGGGAGAACAGAGGATGTGCGCCCCTGTATCTCCTGCAACCAGTTGTGCTGGGGCAGACGGGCCAGGGACTATTGGGTGTCCTGTCTGGTCAATCCCTCGGCAGGCCGCGAGCACGAATGGGATGGTGATCGCTTCGCGCCGGCCGACAAACCGAAACGTGTCCTCGTTGTGGGCGGTGGTCCCGCCGGGCTCGAGGCAGCGCGTGTTGCAGCAGAGCGGGGGCATCGCGTCACGCTTGCCGAAGCGAGCGATCACCTGGGCGGCCAGTTTGCCCTGGCAGCGCGTCAGCCGCGCCGCGATGCCATTGCAGATCTGATTGCCTGGTTCGACACGCAGTTGACCAAACTGCAGGTCGAAGTGCGGCTCAATCATGCGATGACCGAAGGCGAGATCCGAACCGGTGAGTGGGACGAAGTGATCGTTGCCACGGGATCGGTTCCCGCACGCGACGGGTATCAGCGTGGTCTGCCGTTCCAGGACCGCTTGCCCGGTGTGGACCAGGACAGCGTGTTGGCGATCGATGATGTGCTCGAAGGCGCGACCTGCGGCAAACGCGTTCTGGTTCTCGATGACCTCGGCAACTGGAAAGGTGTCGGGACCGCGCTTTATCTCGCTGAGCGCGACCACGAGGTCACGGTTGCCACGCGTCATCCCATGATCGCGCTAGAGCTCGTTCGCACGGCAGCAACGGCGCCTCTGGTCCGCCGCATGGCGGAACTGAAGATCGAGCAGCTTGTGGAGACGGTCGCACTTTCCTGGGACAACGGCAGCGCAACGCTCAAGTCCAATCTGGACGCCGGCATTGTTGAACGCAGTTTCGACACGCTGGTCCTGGCAACGGTCAACCGGCCCGTGCGCGACCTCCACGATGTTCTCGAAGAAGACGACGGCTTTGCTCTTCACATGATCGGCGACAGCCTGGGAGCGCGCCGCGCCTCTGCTGCGATTTATGAAGGGCGCAAACTGGCATTGGAACTGTGAACCAACGAGGTGGGAAATGGTGAAGGCGGTTGGCGAGTATCTGAAGGGCGCATCGGAAGTTCCCAGCAATCGCATGCTGGTGATGGTCGGTGCGCAATCGCCCGCAGGCCCGGATGGCAGGGTTGCAAGCGATACAGCGGCGCAATGCGCTGTTGTATGGTCGAAAATCAGTGAAGCTCTGGCCCAGAAGAATCTGGGAACCCGCCATATTGTGGCTGTCGAGATCGATCTGGCCGACCGGGAGAATCTTGATGCGGTCCTGACCGAGCAGGCTCGCCATGTCCGCCATCATGTCGCACAGACCGTGCGTATCGTCGGTCTGCTTGATCCCGAGTGGAAAGCCCAGGTTGCAGTCGTCGCCGCGGTCACGCGCTAGATGTAAGCCCTAACCAGGTAGTCCATGCTGGCTGACTGCCTTCAAAACCGCTTCCAGTGACCCGTCGCTTGCCTCGGCCGGGATGACGCAGGTTGGTGCCAGAATATGGCGTTTCCCTTGGCTGACGGCAATGGCTTCACAGGCCTGCGCATAGACGGTTTTGATACTGGCGGGAAACTGTTGTTCTTCCATGCCCGCCACCAGGACACAATCTGTCAGATCAAATGCATCTGAAAAGGACGGCTTGGAAAGACCATGGTCCCAGCACACCGCGCCGACGGGATAGACATTACAGAGGTCAAAAAAGACATCGGGTCCGCAGAGATGCAGGATGACCGATGACGGATCGCCCCATGCGCCAAGGACAGCGGTGTCATAGGCGACACCAAACGTCGCGTGGTCTTCTTCCGGCAACAACAGATCGCTGGCGTACTGTGTCGCGAAGTAGAGCCCTGCCGCTCCCGCTTCCCTGACTGCAATCGTGAAATCCACCATGGTCTGCGTGATCACGTCCAGAGCATGATGAAGATCTTCCGGACAGTCGCGCATCGCGTCCATGATCCCTCTGCCCGCCAGTTTTCCGGCGAGAGTAAGGGGGCCGAATATGGTCATGTAGACGGGAAATTCTTCACCGATCTCCGCGCACACACGTCGCAGGCAATCCAACTCCCGACCCAAGGCACCATCGCCGGCCTGCAGCTTCGTCAAGCTGCGCCAGTCGATGTTGAGGTTCAGTGCATAGGGAACCGTGTCGGGGTCAAACTCCAATGAAGGCTGGTTGCCCTGTTGGGACACCCAATCCTCGATCGCATACATGCCGTTTGGGGTACGTTTGACCAGATCGGGCCGCTACTTTCGTGCAAACGCAATGGTTGCAGCGGTGAGTTCCTCGGGTGAGCGGTCTGCTCCGGGAAAATGACGCCAAAGTGCAAACGCCGGACGGTCCGGGGTTTCCCCGGAAAAGACGGATCGAATGCGTGTGTGGGATTCTGTCGTCATGAAACCTCGTCAATACACCGCAATGTTCCGGTCTTTTTACATCATATGGTGAATCTTGGACGGGTACCATCAAGGAGTCATGACAGCCTTGCGACACGAAAACGGAGGCCTTGTGTCAGTCCGCAAGGGATTCAATGTGATCGCGGTCAAGACACAAGGTCACAACCGCGTCGATACGCTGGGCATTGTGCTTGGCGTAGAACCGCATGGCGCTGCCGTTGTCGTCAGAACATTCCCAGGTGAGGGCATCGCAATCAAGCGCCAGGGACCTGCGCGCCAGGCCGCGCATCAGCGCTTCACCGATACCGCCACGTCGGGCGTCGGGCGCGACCGCAAGGTCGCTTAGAAACATGCGCCGGTGACCCGTGAACCCTTCAAAGAAACACCGGTAAAGCGCGTAACCGACGACCCTGCCTTCGTCACAGGCGACCAGGACGTCGCACCAGCGCCTGGGGCCGAAAGCATGGTTGCGAATATCCTCGGCTGTCGTGCGGCTGTCCTGTTTCATGATCCAGCGGCCCAGGATTCCGGTCAGATGCGCAATGGCTTCGGCATCGCGCCTGCGGGCCCGGCGAATTTTGATGGCACTCATGAATTCATGCCTTGGGAAACCCAGGATACTGATCGCTGTGATCACCCTCGAAGTTCTCCATGCTTGCGTCGTTCAGTTTTTCGTCCTCGAAGTTGCCGCCGTCGTCGATGAAGACCGCCTTTGAAGGGGAGCCTTCGTACCAGCGGATGTTGAAGGCGCAGAGCCAGGGGAAAAAGATCACCTCGGCATAGTCGGGCAGGTTGTCGCGGATCCACCAGCCTAGAGGTCTGGGGTCGCCGGTCTTTTCATACTGTTCCAGATACCAGGGTACGACGAGCGAGACGGTACCGCCGCAATAGCCCTCGGCATCGCGCAGGTCCCAGATGTGGCGGGACGCGCCATAGACATTGTCCGAACAGTAATAGGCACCGTCGGTGAGGCCCTGTGCGATCAGTTCCTTGTGCCGGTCATGGCAGAACTGATTGAGGCTGGGCGAACGATAGGCGCTGCGGATGCTGACGTGGCCGAAGGCGGCCTTGAGCGGTTCGATGATCCCTGTCGCGATCTTTCGCCCGACCTGCAGCGCAAGTTCGGGATCATCCGGCATGTTCGCAAGACCATGAAAGTTCGCGACTTCGCTGTAGAGCATCTCGCGCATGAAGACGTGTTCGGAGAGTCGTTCGCGGCCCAATTCGGTCAGTTCGGCAACGGATGTTGGTGAGGGCACGGGCAGCCTCCGGGTGTGGTGTTCGAGCAGACAGGCAACGATAGCAGTCACAAACGTGGCATGGCGGTGATTTTGGACCATTTTCTGGCGTTGTCACTATGGACAGTCCGTTGCTCGATGGCCCAAGGTTGATCGACTCGGAACCGCTCCAAAAAAATCGGCAAACGATTGGGTGGTGATCCGAATGGGGAAGAAGTCTCGGGGAGAGACGGGGTATGGCGGTATTTGTCCTCAAGCGTTTGCTCATGATGGCGTTGACCATGCTGGTCGCGTCCTTCCTGGTGTTTTCGCTGATGGAGTTCACGCCGGGCAATGTGGCCAGCAAGACGCTGGGCCCCTATGCCACGCAGGCGCAGAAAGACATCCTCTACGAAAAGCTGCAACTGGGTGACCCGCTGTTCGTGCGATACGGCAGATGGCTGGGTGTCCTTGCGGGGGGCATTCCCGACCCGTTGCAGGATCCCGAACTGGGCCTGGACTTCGAGGACCCGCGCGGTGATCAGTATTTCGGCAATTTCGGTTACTCCAGCAAGTACAAGCTGCCGGTCAACGACGTGCTGTGGCCGCGCCTGGGCAACACCCTGATCCTGGCGGGCATCGCCTTTGGCATCATCGTGCCGTTGTCCCTTGTCTTTGGTGTTCTCTCAGGCATGCGAGAAGGCAGCCTGCTTGATCGAAGTCTGTCCTATACCGGCATCACACTCACCTCGATTCCGGAGTTCGCGTCTGCGGTGTTCCTGATCGCGATCTTCGTGTTGTCTCTTGGCTGGTTGCCGGGCACGGCGAACATGCAGAATTTCGAGGACTGGTCCTGGGCTTCGCAGATGATCCTGCCGGTCATGGTTCTGGTGCTTTACGACTTCGGTTACGTCGCACGCATGGTGCGCGGTTCGATGGTCGAGGTCATGACCCGGCCCTATATCCGCACGGCGATCCTGAAGGGCCTGCCCTACAAGACGGTGATCATGAAGCATGCCTTGCGCAACGCGCTGATTGCTCCGTTCACGGTCATTCTGTTGCAGATCCCGTTCCTGATCACGGGTGTCGTGGTGACCGAGACGGTCTTCAGCTATCCAGGCTTTGGCAAGATGCTGCTGGAATCAGCCAGTTTCGGCGACATCACCATGGTCGAAGCCGCCACGCTGGTCGCCGTGTTCATCGCGGTTTCGACCCAGCTTCTTGGTGACATCGGGTACATGTACATCAACCCGCGCATCCGGTTTACGTGAGGGGGATGACATGACCGAAAACACAAACGAACATGCCGACGTGACCGAGACACCAGTCCAGCAGGTCGCCAATCCGACGTCCGTTGGTGACACCGTCACCAGTGCCGAGCAGCCGGACCGCCAGGGCCTGGCCAAGCTCTTCTATAACCTTGGTCTGCTGCGTGAATCGCCGGCTGCGATCATCGGCATCATCATTCTGGGTTTCTGGGTGTTTGTGGCGGTGTTCGCTGAATTGCTCACGGGTTACGGCCCGAACGAGCAGGACTACACCGCGTTCGCACAGGGACCGCTCTCGGCTGGTCACTGGCTGGGAACCGACATCCTGGGCCGCGATATCTGGTCGCGTCTGGCCTACGGTGCTCGAGCCACACTGATCATCGCGCCCACGGCCATGGCCTGTGCCTATTTCCTGGGCATCCTGATGGGCATGCTGGCGGGTTACTACGGGGGCTGGATCGACAACGTGATCAGCCGGGTCAGCGACATCATTCTGTCCTTCCCGCTCATCATCCTTTTCATCGTGATCATTTCGGTCTTCGGTGCTTCGGCGCTCAACATCATCATCGCGGTGACCCTGGCAGCCTCGCCGGGCATCGGCCGTATCGTGCGCGGCTTGACCCTGGATCTGCGCAACCTCGAGTATGTCTCAGCTGCACAGATCCGTGGTGAATCCGGCCTCTACATCATGATCGTTGAACTGCTGCCCAATGCACGGGGCCCGCTGATCGTCGATGCCTGTCTGCGCATGGGCTACACCGTTATCACCATCGGTATTCTGGGCTTCCTGGGCCTTGGCTTGCCGCCACCCGATCCCGATTGGGGCGGCATGGTTTCGGATGGCTCGGTCATGGTGACCGTGCCGGGCATGGCCTACATGGCGATCATTCCGGCTATCGCGATTTCCAGTCTGGTGATCGGCTTCAACCTGCTGGCTGACGGCCTGCGCGAAATCTCGGTGAGGGATTGATGTCATGACAGATCAGAGCCACGACGACGACATCGTTCTGGAGATCGAGAACCTCGGCATCTCCTACTTCACACGCATTGGTGAGATTCCCGCCGTGCCCGATTTCTCTCTGCGCCTGAAGCGCGGCGAGAGTTACGGCCTGGTGGGAGAGTCCGGCTGCGGCAAGTCCACGGTCGCCATGGCGATCATGAACTACCTGGGCAGCAACGGCGGCATCGTGAACGGCCGGATCAGTTTCGAAGGCCGTGACATGTCGACCATGTCTGAAGAGGAACTGCGGGAAATCCGCGGCTCCAAGATCGCCATGGTCTATCAGGAACCGATGAGTGCGTTGAACCCCAGCCTCACCATCGGGTCGCAGCTCAAGGAAGTGCTGGAGTTTCACGAGGAGATTTCCAGCCAGGATGCTGCGGCGCGATGCGTTGAGATGCTGCGTGACGTGAACATGCCGGATCCCGAAAACGTCATGAACCGGTACCCGCACCAGATCTCGGGCGGACAGCAGCAGCGTGTCGTCATCGCCATGGCGATGCTCTCGAACCCGTCGCTTCTTCTGCTCGACGAGCCGACCACGGCTCTCGACGTGACGGTGGAAGCAACCGTGATCGATCTGATTGCGGACCTGCGCAAGAAGTACAACACCACGCTGCTCTATATCAGCCATAACCTGGGCCTGATCGTGAAGGTCTGTGACCGGGTCGGTGTGATGTATTCGGGCTCCATGGTCGAAGAAGGCACCATCGACGAGCTGTTCAAGCAGACCAAACATCCCTACACCTTCGGCCTGTTCGACTGCATTCCCACGCTGGGTGCGGACAAACACGCACGCAAGCTGGAGCCGATCCCGGGCCAGGTGTCGCTGCCTCACGAACGCCCGCCCGGCTGTTCCTTCGGTCCGCGCTGCAAGTACTTCAAGCCTGGTATCTGCGATCAGGGCCACATCCCCATCGAACATGTCGATACCAGCGAGACCCATCGTGTGCGCTGCCTGCGGGTTGATGAGATCGATCATGTCGCTTCGACAGGTGCCGGCGGTGAAGTCGCACGTGACGAGGGCGAAGTCGTGCTCGACATCCAGTCCATGAGCAAGTTCTACGAGATCACCGACATGTCGCTCGCCGCGATCATGAAGGGCGAGACTCGGCACTATGTGAAGGCCAACGAACACCTCAACTTCAACGCCAACCGGGGCCGCACGATTGCCATCGTGGGTGAATCTGGCTGTGGCAAATCAACGTTCGCCAAGGTTCTGACCGGCCTGGAAACGGCGACAGAAGGCTCGATCATGTTCCAGGGCACCGATATCGGGCCCATTCCTGTGCAGAAGCGCGATCAGAAGATGATCCGTGCGCTGCAAATGGTCTTCCAGAACCCGGACGGCACGCTCAACCCCAGCCATTCCGTGGGCTACTGCATCGGGCGCGTGATCAAGAAGTTCGGTATCGAAACCGATGCTGCGAAGATCCGTGACCGGGTCGGCGAGATGCTCGATATCGTGCGCCTGCCCAAGGCGTTCTCGACACGCAAGCCGCGACAGCTTTCCGGCGGCCAGAAACAGCGCATCGCCGTGGCACGCGCCTTTGCCGGCAACCCCAGCATGGTGATCGCCGACGAGCCGGTGTCTGCGCTGGATGTGTCGGTGCAGGCTGCGGTGATCAATCTGCTCAACGATGTGCAGAAGCAGTACAACACCACGCTGCTTTTCATCAGCCATGACCTCTCGGTCGTGCGTTTCATCTCCGACGAGATTGTCGTGATGTATCTGGGTCAGATCATGGAGGCCGGTGCCTCCGACAAGATCTTCTCGCCGCCCTACCATCCCTATACCGAGGCACTGCTCTCGGCCGTGCCGATTGCCGATCCTGACATTGTGCAGAAGCGCATCCGGCTGGAAGGCGAAATGCCCTCGGTCATGGATCCGCCCACGGGCTGTCGTTTCTCGACCCGCTGCCCGCGTTACCTGGGCAAGATCTGCGATGAGAAGGAGCCGGAGAACCAGGTTTCGGCAGACGGGCACATCATCAAGTGCCACATCCCGCTCGCTGAGCTGTCGGAGGTCGAACCAATCTTCAACACGAAGGAAGCTGCGGAGTAGGGCAAATCCGATCGCGTTGTCAGTCGTCCATCGGGGCAGAAGGGCCTCTGTTCTGTGGGAAGGCCGGCGCGTTGATGTCGGGTTTCTCGGTGCGGTCTTCGGTCAGCATATCGGTTGTGCAGATCTAGTAGGGAATGCTTACGCACAGAACTCCGGCTCAAGTTCTTCAGCCAGCACCTCCATCTGACTAGAAGCGTTCGGGCCAAACATTTCTTCGAGAAGTTGAATTGCCGAGTCTCTGATCTCTATCATTGAGTGAGAGTCATCCCCTTCCTGGGACTCATGAGTTTTGTCTGAATAGGGATCGGTGGGTGCGCAAGCGCGCGCGAGATAGAGCGTGATCAATGCTTCGGTGGGCTCATTTTGTGTCATGTAGATGCCCACTGCGAGGAGCGCTTGAGATGAGCCCCGACGGGCCAGCAAAGACAGCGCTGTAATCCCAACCGCCTGATCGAAACGATCCGGTTGATACATCAGGTAGTAAGAGCTGAAATAGAGCGAGGAGAAGGCATCACATGCCAGTCCTTCGTTGATGACATCCTCTATCCGCGCCAGTTCCAGTTCGCCTGTCGCTCTAATCTCGTCAAAGGCGTTGCCAGGTGATCCAAGTGCGAAGCGTTCAGGATCATGGGCGCATGCGTCTTCGCTCACTACCTTGGTCGAGGCAGATAGCAAGGCACATGAAAATGTGATGAGAACGGCTGCCAGACGAGCGAGATCTCGCTGGCCTGCCCCGCAGATGTGGTCCACCTTCTATGTTAGAGTCCGGCGGTTATGGTCGCCCTGCTGGGCTGACCGGAGCGTAGCGTAGGGCAGACCTGCAGGGCGGGGCAAGATGGCTTCGGGAGCGGGTGGTTTGTAGCCCAGCGAGCTGTGTGGCCT
>CALIUG010000255.1 GCA_938048755.1 uncultured Alphaproteobacteria bacterium | reverse complement strand
TGGCCCCATCAAGTGGGGCCATGACGGGTTTAGGGGAATTGGCATCTGAGAAAACCTCCAGAGCTGAGAGCCCATGAAAGCAGCCATTGTTCTGTTCCCCGGGACCAACCGGGAAGTCGATATGAAGGACGCGCTGGAGCGCTCCGGAGCGCAGACCGAGATGGTCTGGCACGGGGATGCAGAGGTGCCGGCCTGTGACCTGATCGTGCTGCCGGGCGGGTTCGCCTATGGCGACTACCTGCGCTGTGGTGCCATGGCCGCGCATTCGCCGATCATGCGCGATGTTATCGCCAAGGCGAAGGCGGGTACGCCGACGCTGGGGGTGTGCAACGGCTTCCAGGCGCTGATCGAAACCGGACTGCTGCCGGGTGCGCTGTTGAAGAACGCCAGCCTCGCCTTTGTCTGCCGCGATGTGCACCTGCGGCTGGAACATGCTCATGCACCGCTGACCGGCGCCCTGAAGGCGGGCGAGGTGATCCGCGTGCCTGTCGCCCACGGCGACGGCAACTACTTTGCCGACGACGAGATGCTCAAACGTCTTGAAGGTGAAGGCCGTATCGCCTTCCGCTACGTCGCCGGGCCGGGCGAGCCGGAATCCCGCGCCAATCCCAACGGTAGCACGGCCGACATTGCCGGGATCGTGAACGCGGAGGGCAACGTGCTGGGCATGATGCCCCATCCCGAAGACGCCACGGGGCCGCGCCAGCAGAGCCTGGATGCCGTGCCCCTCTTCCAGGGCATCGTAGAGGGCCTGTCATGAGCTGGAAACAGGCTATACCCGCCACCGCGATCCCCAGCGAAGGCTGGGGTCCATACGCACAAGAGGAGCTTTCGGGCAAGGTCGTGAGGCATGGAGAAACAAACCGAACATTCAGTATGAGCGGTTCCGTTATGACAGAGCCTTCATTCGCAGCACCGGACGTATGGACCCCAGCCTTCGCTGGGGATCAGATTTGCGCTGGCGATCAGGTTGGAGCGGCGTCATGAGCAGCGAACCGCAACTCACGCCCAACATCATTGCCGAGCATGGGCTCACAGCCGAGGAATACGCCAAGATCCTGGAGATCATCGGGCGTGAACCCAACCTCACGGAACTGGGTATCTTCTCTGCGATGTGGAACGAGCATTGTTCCTACAAGTCCAGCCGCCTGTGGCTGAAGACCCTGCCTACCGAAGCGCCATGGGTGATCTGCGGGCCCGGCGAGAATGCCGGCGTGGTCGATATCGGGGACGGTCAGGCTGCCGTCTTCAAGATGGAGAGCCACAACCATCCCAGCTTCATCGAACCGCATCAGGGTGCGGCCACCGGCGTGGGCGGCATCATGCGTGATGTCTTCACCATGGGCGCGCGCCCCATCGCCAACATGAACGTGCTGCGCTTCGGTGCGCCCGACCACCCCAAGACCCGCTTCCTGGTCGGTGGTGTTGTGTCCGGCGTCGGCAGCTATGGCAATTGCATGGGTGTGCCCACTGTGGGCGGCGAGATGACGTTCCATGCCAGCTACAACGGCAACAACCTGGTCAACGCCATGTGCGTCGGCATCGCGCCGGCGGACCGCATCTTCTATGCGGCTGCGGGTTCGATCGGCGCGCCGGTGGTGTATGTCGGGTCCAAGACCGGCCGTGACGGCATCCATGGCGCCAGCATGGCCTCGGCTGAGTTCAATGAGGACTCTGAAGAGAAACGCCCCACGGTACAGGTCGGCGATCCCTTCACCGAAAAGCTGCTTCTGGAAGCCTGCCTGGAACTGATGGCAACCGATTGCATCATCGGCATTCAGGACATGGGAGCTGCGGGTCTCACCTGCTCGTCCATCGAGATGGCCGATAAGGGCAATGCCGGCATGGATCTTGATCTCGACGCCGTGCCCCAGCGTGAAGAAGGCATGACCGCCTATGAGCTGATGCTCTCGGAAAGCCAGGAACGCATGCTGATGGTGATCAAGCCCGACGCCGAGGATCAGGCCCGCGCTATCTTCGAGAAATGGGAGCTGGACTTTGCCGTGGTCGGTCACATCACCGATACCGGCCGCCTGATTGTGAGGAAGGACGGCGAAATCAAGGCCGACCTTCCCGTCAGCCCGCTTTCCGACGAAGCCCCGCTTTATGACCGCCCCTGGGTCGAAACGCCCAAACGCCCCGTTGTCATGGCAGGTGATGTTGCGGCCAAGGGCAGCACCGAAGAGGCCCTGATGACCCTGGTCTCCTCCCCCGACCTGGCGTCACGGCGCTGGATCTGGGAGCAGTACGACCATCTGGTCATGGGCCGCACGGTACAGCGGCCCGGCGGCGATGCTGCGGTGATCGAGGTACCCGATGCGCCGGGCAAGGGTCTTGCCATCACCACGGACTGCACGCCGCGTTATTGCGAGGCCGACCCGTTCGAGGGCGGCAGGCAGGCCGTGGCCGAAGCCTATCGCAATCTCACCAGCGTCGGCGCGCGCCCGCTGGCCACGACCGACTGCCTCAACTTCGGCAACCCGGAACGCCCCGAGGTCATGGGCACCTTTGTCGGCGCCATCAAGGGCCTGGGCGAAGCCTGCCGTGAGCTCGACATGCCGATCGTCTCGGGCAATGTCTCGCTCTACAACGAAACCAATGGGCGTGCCGTGCAGCCCAGTCCGGGTATCGGCGCCATCGGCCTGATCGATAATCTGGACCGAACCGCCCGTGCCGGCTTCTGTGCCGAGGGCCATGCCATCATCCTGCTCGGCGCGACCGAAGGCATGATGGGCTCCAGCCTCTATCTGCGCGAAGTCCTGGGCCGGGAAGACGGTGCACCGCCCCCGGTCGACCTGGCGGCAGAACGCCGGAACGGCGAGTTCGTCCGTGCGCTGATCAAGAACGGTGCCATCGAAACCTGCCATGACGTTGCAGACGGCGGCGTCCTGATTGCGCTCGCCGAAATGGCCCTGGCATCTGATATCGGCTGCGTCGTCACCTGTCCGGACCCGAAGGTCCCCGATCACGGATTCTGGTTCGGGGAGGATCAGGGGCGGTATCTCATCACCGTTCCCGGCAATGGCGCCGACATGGTGGTTCGCGCCGGCGAAGCGGGCATACCCGCCGTGATCCTGGGACAAACCGGCGGTGACACATTGACAGTGGGCGACGGCTCACCCATATCGCTGAGAACCATTCGCGATCACCACGAAGGCTGGCTGCCCGGCTATATGGCCGGCAGCAACTGAGCCACAAGGGAACAACGACCATGGCGATGCAGGCGGCCGAAATCGAGGCCATGATCCAGGAAGCCTTTCCCGATGCCACCATCGAGATTGAGGATCTGCGCGGCGACGGCGATCATTATGCCGCCACCGTGGTCTCCCAAGCCTTTGCCGGGAAATCCCGCGTTGCCCAGCACCAGCTTGTCTACAAGGCACTGAAAGGCAAGATGGGTGGTGAACTCCACGCTCTTGCGCTCACGACACGCGCCCCTGCCTGATCTGCTACACTGAAGTCCAAACCAGACGACGCTCTCCAAGAAGGACCAGCAACCATGTCACTCGACGAAGCCACAAAGCAGCGCATCACCAAGGAAGTCACCGACAACGAGGTGGTGCTTTTCATGAAGGGCACCCCGGTCTTCCCCATGTGCGGATTTTCGGCTGCCTCCGTACAGATCCTCAGCCACCTCGGCGTGCGCTTCAAAGGCATCAACGTGATGGAAGATCCTGCCATCCGCGAAGGCATCAAGGCCTACAGCGACTGGCCGACCATTCCCCAGCTTTATGTGAAGGGCGAATTCGCGGGCGGCTGCGACATCATGAAAGAGATGTACATGTCCGGTGAACTCTCCCAGTTCATGGCCGAGCAGGGTATCGAGCTCGATCCGGCGGCCTGATCCGGTGGAGAACGTCAGCTCCGACGTCATCTACGGCTATCACGCCCACATCAACTTCGATCCCGAGACGCGTGATACGGCTGTGGCTCTGCGCGAAGAGATCGGCAAGCAGTTCGATGTGGTGCTGGGCCGTGTCTGGGACAAACCGGTCGGCCCGCATCTCAAGCCCATGTTCCAGGTCGCGTTCAAGCCTTCCCAGTTTGCCGAGATCGTGCCCTGGCTGATGGTGAACCATCACGGCCTTGCAATCTTCATCCACCCCGAGACGGGCGATGAAGTTGCCGACCATCGCGACAATGCCCTGTGGCTGAACAAAAAGCTGGGCGTCAATCTGGACGGCCTGAACTAATACGACCGGATCCCGGTGACAGGGTATTTGCACGGCTCCGCTGCATGCCCTGATCTACCTCTGCTTTCCAGTGACTGCGCATGGATCGTCGAATCAAGTTCGACGATGACAAGAGAAGTGGTGTTTACGCAGGTGTTTCAAATAGGTTCGGTCATCGTCGAACTTGATGTTCAGCCCGGACTGATGCCTGACACGTGTTCGGATTGATGCCTTACAGTTCATGGTTTGGTCAAATCGATGGTTGCGATGGTCTGAGCTCCAAAGCAGACGCTGTATTGTCCGTTCTGGTTTTTGGGCCGCAGGGCGAC
>CALIUG010000254.1 GCA_938048755.1 uncultured Alphaproteobacteria bacterium | reverse complement strand
TTGCCACGGTGCGGTTCGGCAATGTGTTGGGATCGGCGGGATCGGTGGTGCCGCTGTTCCAGAAGCAGCTTGCCGATGGTGGCCCCCTGACCGTCACCCATGCCGACATGACCCGCTTCATGATGACGGTACGTGAGGCGGTGGAACTGGTGCTGCAGGCCAGCGCGCTGGACGGGGAATCCGGCGATCTGTTCGTTCTGGAGATGGGCGAACCCGTGCGCATCCAGGATCTGGCGCGCCAGATGATCCGCCTGGCGGGCTTTGTGCCCGACGAGGAGGTGCATGTGACGTTCACCGGCATGCGTCCGGGCGAGAAGATGCACGAAGAGCTGATCTATGATGACGAGACGCTCAAGCCCACGGCACGGGCCGGCATCAATGTCGCCACGAGCCGCACCGCCAGCCTGGAGGACCTGCGTCAGACGCTCGACGCACTGGTAGAGCACGCGCGCGCCGGGGATGCCGAGGAAACACCGCGCAGAATTCACGCCATCGTCCCGGAGTTTCCCGGCACCTGAGGGGATCGCGCCCGGACAGGTTTGAAGACCTCTGACTTGACACCAGTGTTCGAAAAGTGAACAACAAGATCGGGCGAGTAATCCAAATCTCGCACGAACTTGAGGACGAGCGGTGTCGACACGGCGCGAAGCCACGGAAGAGCAGGCGATCCGCCAGATTCTGGACCGGATCGAGATCGACGAGGAGGTCAGCCAGCGTGATCTGGCCGATGAACTCGGCGTCGCTCTGGGCATGGTCAATGCCTACATCAAACGCTGCGTGCGCACGGGCCTGATCAAGATCCAGCAGGTCCCCTCCCGCCGCTACAAGTACTACCTCACGCCCCAGGGTTTTGCCGAGAAGAGCCGTCTGACCGGCCAGTACCTGCGCGATTCCTTCGGGGCACTGCGTCGCGGGCTTTCCAGCTTCGACCGGCTTTATGGCGATCTGGCCGATGCCGGGGTCAAGCGCATCGTGTTGTGCGGCGATGACGAGATGCTCGAGGTCGGCATCCTGGCGGCGCTCTCGACCGGGATCGAGGTGGTTGCCGTCTTCAATCCGCTGGGCGATAGCCACGAGGTGCGCGGGGTTCCCGCTGCCGATCCCGCTGCGCCGCCCGAGGTTGATCGCTGGGTGCTCGCCGTCATAAAGAACGGCCCCGAAGCCTACGAAGCCCTGCGCGAAGTCGTCGATGACGGTCTCATCGCCATGCCCGACGTCCTGCGTCTCTCCCTGCTGCGTGGTCCTGCACCGGCCGATTAATCGCATGGCTATCGCTTGCGTTGTGATCGCACAGGCATAAGCTTGACGGACGTCCAGCAGGGGTTATGCCGATGCCTGACTATGTCACCACCTTTGCTTATCAATCCGCGATCTGCCATGCGCCGCAGTTTGCACCGCGCGAGTACAAACACTTTTCGGTCAGTCCGGTCACCGGCGCCATCGGCGCCGATGTCGAGGGCATTGATCTCGCCACGGCATCCGACGAAGCCATTGCCGAGCTCGAGCAGGCGCTGACCGATCATCTGGCCCTGATGATCCGGGATCAGTCCCTGGAGCCTGCACAACAGATCGCCTTTGCCAGGCGTCTGGGCAATCCCTTCCCCTGGCCCTACGCCAGGCAGATGGAGGGCTATCCTGAGATCACCGAACTGATCCAGGAGCCGCGCGACAAGTATGCCTTCGGCGGCACATGGCATTCCGATTCCTGCAACTTCGAATGCCCGCCCAAATACACCATGCTCTATTGCGTCGAATGCCCTCCGGTGGGTGGCGATACCGGATTCGCCAACCAGTATCTCGCCTGGGAAGCGCTGGATGATGACCTCAAGGCCGAGCTGGACGGCATGCGTGCGGTTCAGTCGGCAGAGCTTGGTTACGGCACGGGATCGCAGGATCCCGAGGTTCTGGCCAACGCAACGACCACGGTCCAGTACTCCTCCGAGCAGTTCAACGAAGCCCTGCATCCGGTGGCGCGCACCCATCCGGTGACGGGCAGGAAGGCGCTTTACGTCAACGACAGCTTCACCGCCTCGTTCGAAGGCAAGACCCAGGCCGAAAGCCTGCCGCTCCTTAGGAAACTCTGGGCCCATTCGGTCATCCCGGAGTTCACCGGCCGCCTGCGCTGGAAGAAGGGCTCGCTCGCCATCTGGGACAACCGCTGCTGCATGCATTACGCCCACAGCGACTATCCCGGCCATCGCCGCGAGATGCGCCGCATCGTGGTTGAGGGCGAGCGGCCCGTGTAACCCGATGCAGGATCAACCCCACTTCCGGTCCCTGCCTGACATGGTCCATCCCCGGGCCCACGACATGATTGCAGCGGTGCGGCATACACCGCAGTTCCAACCGGGGCGCTACCGGTGCTTCGATCTCAGGCCGCTTTCGGGCGCCCTGGGTGCGGAGATCACGGGCGCGGCGCTGGACCGGATTGATGAACCCCTCATGAGCGAAATCGAGACCGCGCTGGCAGACCATCTGGTGCTGGCCTTCCGCGGCCTCGATCTCTCTCCCGAAGCCCAGATTGCGCTCGCCCGCCACCTGGGTCACGTGATCCCGTGGCCTTATGCCAAACCGATGGCGGGTTATCCTGAACTTACCGAACTGGTGAGCGGGCCAGCCGACATCAACAACTTCGGCGGTTCCTGGCACACCGATTCCAGCACCTTCGGGACCCCGCCCAAATACACCCTGCTCTATTGCGTCACCTGCCCGCCGGTCGGCGGTGACACCAGCTTTGCCAACCAGTATCTGGCCTGGGACACCCTGCCCGAGACCCTGAAGGCCGAACTGGAGGGTCTGCGGTTGGTTCATTCGACCAAGCGTGGGTTCGGGGACCATTCGCGCGGTACCGGCTCATCCGCAGTGACGACAACACCGGTCAGCGTGCCGCCGCAGCATGAGAAGCTAGCCAGCGCTCACCCGGTCGCACGGACCCATCCGGTCACGGGAAAGAAGGCGCTTTATGTGAACTCCGGATTCTCGTCCCACTTCGAGGGCTGGAGCGAGGCCGAGAGCGAACCCCTGCGCGATGCGCTCGCCGCCCACGGCGCCATCCCCGAATTCACCTGCCGCGTGACCTGGGGTCCCGGCACCCTGGTGATCTGGGACAACCGCTGCACTCTCCACTACGCCCACAACGATTACCGCGGCCAGAACCGCACCATGCGCCGTGCCGTGGTGGAAGGCGAGCGACCTTACTAGTTTGGCACTTGCCCGAAGACCGCATTGTGGTCCTGGTCACGGTGGCAGGGATAAACCTATGTGATCCCCAGCGAAGGCTGGGGTCCATAAGCCCGGTGCCGGATTGCTTGGCTGGATGTCTGCCTAATCGCTTATCTGAGCTGCCCTCATGTCTTGGACGTTCTTTCCACACTGATGCGTATGGACCCCAGCCTTCGCTGGGGATCAAGGAGAACCTGCAGCGCGTGAGAATGGCGCTGCCCTATCCTGAATGAAGCGCGCCGTCACTCAGCAGCGATCGCCGGATAGCTCTGGTGCGCTGCTTCCGGCGTGATCAGACCGTCGTCGATATCCCTTTCGATGGCGTCACGGGTGCGGTCCGCAGGATCGCCATAGCCGCCGCCGCCGCCGACATGAATGGCGAGCACATCGCCCTTCCTGAGGTCCATGCTGGACTTGGAGTGGAGCGGGATGATCTCGCTGCCGCGCCGAACTTCGCAGCGTCCGGTCTGGCCGTCTTCGCCACCGAAGATGCCGTCTGGGGCGATCGTGAAGCGGTCCGAATAGGTCGCGAAGGTGACGTCGTCGCGCGTGATCTCATAGGCGCGGGTAAAGCCAAGGCCGCCGCGATGGCAGCCGGCACCGCCGGAATCGGGCCGCAGGCCGTAGTCGACAACACGGAAATAGTCGTACTCCATATCCAGCGCCTCGACCGGCGTGTTCGAGCAGTTCGAGAGTGGGCTGTCGAGTGCGTCGCTGCCGTCCTGACGGACCGATGCGCCGTAACCACCGCCGAAGACCTCGACATAGACCCGGTAGCCGGCATCAGAGAGGTGCGAAATGGCAAA
>CALIUG010000253.1 GCA_938048755.1 uncultured Alphaproteobacteria bacterium | reverse complement strand
TGCGAAGGCCCCGCACGCCATTTCGGCCTGTGGCCCAAAAAGGGAGCGATCCGCGTTGGAGCCGATGCCGACCTTGCTGTTGTCGGCCGTGAAGCCTACCGCCATGACGATGCCACATTGCACTGCAATCTGGCGCCCTGGAGTCCTTATGACGGCATGGAAATGGCAGGGCGTGTGATGAAGGTCTGGTTGCGTGGCACAGAAGCCTTCACCGGTGGCGATGTCCTGACCGCGCCCGGCGATGGCCGGTTCGTGCGGCCCGTGTAACGCCATGGCCGATCGCATTCTTGTCATCAATCCCAATTCCAGCCGGGATGTCACAGCGCGCATGTCAAAAGCGCTCAATGGCCTGCGTTTCGACAACGGTCCCGAGATCGATTGTGTGACACTTGATGAAGGCCCGCCCGGTATCGAGACGGACCGTCACATCGCCGACGTCGTTGCCCCGATCGTGGCCACGGTGGAGCAGGAGCAGAACCGCACCTCGGCCTTTGTCATCGCCTGTTTCAGCGATCCGGGCCTGCATGCTGCCCGTGAAGTCAGCCGTGTGCCGGTCTTCGGTATCGCCCAGTGCGGTTATGCCGCAGCCACGGCCATCGGCGAGCGCTTCGGCGTCATTTCCATCCTGTCGCGCTCCCTGCCGCGCCATCGCCGTCACATCGGCTCGCTCGGCCTGCTCGACAAGCTGGCGGCCGATCTTGCCATCGACATGGGTGTGACCGAACTGGGCCAGGCCGAAAAGGTGCTCGACCGCATGACCGCCGTGGGCAGCCGGTTGAAGAAGGATCACGGCGCCGATGTTCTCGTCATGGGTTGTGCCGGTATGGCGCAGTATCGCCGTCTCCTGGAGCAGCGCGTCGGCATTCCCGTGATCGAACCCACCCAGGCGGCAACCGCCATGGCCTTGCAGGTTGTTCAGGCCGCAAAGAACTAGAGAGAGGATCAGTCCCGTGGCGAAACGTGTTCTTACCGTCGCCGGTGCCCAGATGGGCCCGGTCCAGCGCGCCGATTCCAAGGCTTCGGCCGTGGCGCGCATGGTTGACCTGATGCGCCAGGCCGCCGGTCGCGGCTGCGATCTCGTGGTCTTTCCCGAACTGGCGCTGACCACGTTTTTTCCGCGCTGGCTGATCGAGGACCAGGCCGAACTCGACAGCTACTATGAATTCTCCATGCCCGGACCCGACACCCAGCCGCTGTTTGACGCCGCACATGATCTCGGAATCGGTTTTCACCTGGGGTATGCCGAAGTCGATGGCGAGCACCGCTTCAACACCGCCATCCTGGTCGACAAGACGGGCGAGATTGTTGCCAAGTACCGCAAAATCCATCTGCCCGGCCATGCCGAGTTCGATCCCGAGCGGGAATTTCAGCATCTGGAAAAACGTTACTTCGAGGTGGGCAATCTTGGGTTCCCGGTATGGGAGACGATGGGCGGCAAACTCGGCATGCTGATCTGCAACGACCGGCGCTGGCCCGAAGCCTTCCGCGTGCTGGGCCTGCAGGGCGTCGAACTGGTCGTGATCGGCTACAACACGCCCACGCTGAACGGCCAGACCTTCGAACCGCCGCACCTGCGCATCCACCACAACCTGCTCACCATGCAGGCCGGCGCCTATCAGAACGGCTGCTGGGTCGTGGGTGTGGCCAAGGCCGGCCACGAGGACGGCGTGCACATGATGGGTTCCAGCGCGATCTGCACGCCCAACGGCGAAGTCGCGGCACTGGCCAGCACCCTGGAAGACGAGCTCATCGTGGCCGATTGTGATCTCGATGCCGGTGCCTACATCAAGGCCAACATCTTCAACTTTGAAGCCCACCGCCGCCCCGAACACTACAACCTTATCGTCGAGACCGCAGGCACGGTGCCGCCACGGGGTTCATGATCCGCCTGACCGGACTCGCGCTGGCTTTCCTGGCGCTGTCGAGCCTGGTTGCCGGTTACTGGATCAGCGCGCGGGATCGCGATTTATCCTCCTGGCAGCACATTCCGGACGCGACGGCAGAGGCCTTCGGCTGGGATTCCGTCTGGATCGAAGCCGGGCCGTTTGACCTGCTGAGCTATCGCAGGTTCTCGGAGCCTGGTACGGAGCTCCTCTCGGTCTATCTCGAAGGCGACGGCTTTCCCTGGGCAACCAGGACCGAGATTTCCGAAGATCCCACGCCACGCGTCGATCGCGTCCTGAAGCTCGCGGTGCAGGACAAGACCGGCAACACCGCGTATCTGGCACGCCCCTGCTTCTATCTGCCCGCCAGGGAACTGGTATCCTGTGATCCTGATATCTGGACCTGGGCACGTTATGGCGAGGATGTGGTTGCCGCGCTCGACCTCGCGCTCGACCGGCTCAAGGCCGATGCCGGCGCTTCGCAACTTCGTCTGATCGGCGTTTCAGGCGGTGGCGTTCTCGCTGCCTTGCTGGCGGCGCGCAGGAATGATGTGATGAGCCTCATCACGGTCACCGGCAATCTCGACCACGAGGTCTGGACGACCCGCAACGGCGTCACACCCATGCACGATTCGCTCAATGCCGCGGATGTCGCCCGGGATATCCAGCATATTCCACAGGTGCATTTCATCGGAGGTGATGACGCCAATGTCATGCTGGCCGATGTCGAGGCCTATCTCGGACGCATGTCCGACACGAGCCATAGCCATGTCATCGTTGTTCCCGGTCAGGCGCATGTCTGCTGCTGGGTACAGTCCTGGCAGCCCCTGCTGGGCGAGGCGGAGCGCCTGATGGGGCCCTAACGCGCCTCAGGCGCGGATAAAGACATAGGTGTCGTCGTCTGACAGGTCCTGGCGGAACTGGTAGCCGTCCTGGGCAAAGTCCTTCAGGCCTTCGGGCCGGTCCAGGCGGTTCTGGATGATGAAGCGCGCAATCATGCCGCGTGCGACCTTGGCCGAGAAACTGATGATCTTGGCCACCCCGTCGCGTTCTTCCTTGAACACCGGTGTCACCACGCGGGCTTTGAGCTTTCTGGTTTTCACCGCACCGAAATACTCCTGGGATGCCGCGTTCACCAGAACCGGCACCGCCTCATCCTTCATGTCGCGGTTGAGCGCGCGTGAGATCTTCTCGCCCCAGAAATCATAGAGATTCTCGCCGCGCTCGGTGGCCAGCCGTGTTCCCATCTCCAGGCGATAGGGCTGAATCAGGTCAAGCGGCCGCAGCACGCCATAAAGACCAGAAAGGATGCGCAGATGATCCTGGGCGTAGTCCAGGTCTTCACGGTCCAGGGTCGTGGCATCCAGGCCACGATAGGTGTCGCCGGCAAAGGCCAGTGCGGCCTGCTTGGCATTGTCGTTGGTGTGTTTCAGGCGGAAGGCGCGGAAGCGGTCGTGGTTGAGGTCGGCCAGCTTGTCTGAAAGGTCCATCAGCCCGGCGATTTCCGTGCGTGTCAGATGCCGCGTGGTCTTCATCAGCTCGCGTGTCTGGGCCATCAGGGCCGGCTGCGTGGCAGGCAGATCGTGGGGTGCCGGATCGAAATTCAGCGCCTTGGCCGGTGACACAACAACAAGCATGGGTTCTCTCCTGAGGCTGACCCTCTATGTAGGTGCGCGATGGTGCCGGAGCAAACCCTGCTCAGCGACCTGTCCACACCGGCTTGCGCTTTTCGACGAAGGCACGCGCGCCTTCCTTGGAATCGGTGGACTCATAGACCCGTGCCTTGGCGGTCAGGACGCCCTCCTTCTCCAGCCTGGCGGCCTCGTGCGGGGGCAAGTCACCCAGCAGATCGACCATCTGTTTTTCTGCCTGGACCGACAGCGGCGCTGCCGCGGCAATCTGTTCGGCCAACTCGCGGGCCGCATTCATGACTTCGCCCTGGGGCGCGACCCGGTTCAGCAGATGCAGATCGAAGGCCTCCTGTGCCTTCATGCGTCGGCCGGTCAGCAGCAGCTCCATGGCGATGTGGCGGGGCAGGCGCGACATCAGGCGCGAAATGCTCGCGCCCGAGGTCGTCAGGCCCACATTGACCTCCGACAGGAAGAATTCGGCGTTTTCCGAAGCCACCATCAGGTCTCCGGCAAGCGCCAGCTCGAACCCGCCGGCCACGCAATAGCCGTTG
>CALIUG010000252.1 GCA_938048755.1 uncultured Alphaproteobacteria bacterium | reverse complement strand
GATGCCGAATTCGCCCAGCGCGCTGCTGAGGTGCTGCCGGCAGAACCCTGGGACGCAACCACCTGGAAAACCTGGACCCAGGCCGTGAAGGAAGACACGGGGCGCAAGGGTAGGGAACTCTTCATGCCACTGCGCCTCGCCCTGACCGGACTGGACCATGGCCCCGAGCTGGCAGGTCTTCTGCCCCATATGGGTTCCGGGCGTGTGAAGGCACGTCTGTCGGGCAAGGAGGCGTGAAGAAGATGGGCGTTTGCCTCACTTCCCTAACAGGGCTATACACCGCGCCCATGAACAACCGGTCTCAACGATGTTGCCGAGCATGCGGGCGAATTATCGCCTGACCGTGCCGCGTGCTTCTGCGCCGGTGCGGTGACGCCTGTCCCTTGCTCCGGAGACCCGACCCATGACGTTCCAAGCCTACAACACCCTGACCCGCCAGAAAGAACCCCTCGAGCCCATCGAGCCGGCCAAGGTCGGGTTCTACGTCTGCGGTCCGACCGTGTATGACCTGATCCATCTGGGGAATGCCCGGCCTCTGGTCGTGTTTGACGTCCTGTTTCGCCTGCTGCGCCTGGAATATGGCGATGGAAATGTCAAATATGTTCGTAATATCACGGATGTAGAGGATAAAATTAATGCTGTAGCTAAAGAGCGTGGCATCGCCATTTTCGAGCTGACGGCCACGACCACGGAGCGCTTCCACGAGGATGCGGCGGCCCTGGGCTGCCTGGAGCCGACGGTGGAGCCGCGCGCAACCGCGCATATCCCCGAGATGATCACGCTGATGGAAACGCTGATTGCCCGTGGCCATGCCTATGTTGCCGAAGGCCATGTCCTGTTCGATGTGCCGTCCTACGCGCCATACGGCAAACTTTCGGGCAACAGCCGCGACGAGATTGTTGCTGGCGCGCGCATCGAAGTGGCTCCCTACAAGAAGGATGCGGCCGATTTCGTCCTCTGGAAGCCTTCCACCGACGATCAGCCGGGCTGGGAAAGCCCCTGGGGCTTTGGCCGTCCGGGCTGGCATCTGGAATGCTCGGCCATGAGCCACAAGCATTTGGGTGCGAACTTCGATATTCATGGCGGTGGGCGTGATCTCATCTTCCCCCATCATGAAAACGAGGTTGCCCAGACCTGCGCGGCCGATCCCGAAAGCGGTTTCGCGCGCATGTGGATGCACAACGGGTATCTCTCGGTCGACGGCGAGAAGATGTCGAAATCTCTCGGCAACTTCCACACGGTGCGGGACCTGCTGGAGGACTGGCCTGGCGAGGCGCTGCGCTTTGCGCTGCTAACCGCACAGTACCGTCAGCCCCTCGATTTCACGTTTGATTTGCTGAAGCAGGCCAAGGCATCGCTCGACCGGTTCTACAACGCGCTCGCCCAGTCAGCCGAACCGGCCGCGGGTCCCGTGCCCGATGACGTGCTGGCAGCCCTCAACGACGATCTCAACACGCCCCAGGCAATCTCCATCATGCACAGCCTGGCTGATGGCGTGTTCCGGGGTGAGAAGGGTGCAGGTGCCGCCCTGCGTGGTGCCGGTGTGGTCATGGGCCTGCTGCAGTCTTCGGCGAAGGATTGGTTCCAGAGCGGTGATGACGATGAAGCCGGTGAAATCGAGGACCTGATTGCCCAGCGTCTTGCGGCGCGGGCCAACAAGGACTTCGCCGAGGCTGATCGCATTCGTGATGCGCTCAAGGCCCGCAGCATCGATCTGATGGATGGCCCGGAAGGGACAACCTGGAGGCGCACCTGATGGGTGACCGCATCCATCTGTTCGACACCACCCTGCGTGACGGGGCCCAGACCCAGGGCGTCGATTTCAATGCTGCCGAAAAGGCCGAGATTGCCCATGCGCTTGATACCCTGGGCGTGGACTATGTCGAAGGCGGCTGGCCTGGCGCCAATCCTACCGATGACGCCTTTTTCGGCAGTGCGCCAGCCCTGAAGCGCGCGACCTTTACGGCCTTCGGCATGACCCGTCGGCCGGGCCGCAGCGTGGAAAACGACCCCGGGATCCAGGCTGTTCTGGACGCCGATACCCCGGCGGTCTGTCTGGTCGGCAAGGCATGGGACTTCCATGTCGATCTGGCGCTGGGCATTTCGAAGGACGAGAACGTCGCGATGATCGCCGAGTCCATGGCCCATGCCGTGGCGCGCGGACGCGAGGCCATGTTCGACGCCGAACACTTCTTTGATGGCTACAAGGCCGATCCCGCCTTTGCGCTTGCCTGTATCGAGGCGGCACTGGAAGCCGGCGCCCGCTGGGCCGTGTTGTGCGACACCAATGGCGGCACGCTTCCAGGGGAAGTGGGTCGTATCGTCTCTGAAGTGGCAGGCAAGCTTGGTAGTGATCGTCTGGGTATTCATGCCCATAACGACACCGGCAATGCCGTGGCCAACAGCCTGGCTGCCATCGAAGCCGGTGCGCGCCAGATCCAGGGCACGCTGAACGGATTGGGCGAGCGTTGCGGCAACGCCAATCTGGTTTCGATCATCCCGACCCTGAAGCTCAAGTCCGGATACGAGATCGGCGTCAGCGACGACGATCTCTCCCATCTGACACGGGCTTCGCGCCTGCTTGATGATCTGCTGAACCGTGCACCGAACCGGCACGCGCCCTATGTCGGCTCGGCGGCCTTTGCCCATAAGGGCGGGCTCCATGTCTCTGCGGTCATGAAGGATCCCAGGACCTACGAGCACATCCCGCCGGAAGCGGTTGGCAACCGCCGCCATATCGTGGTGTCGGATCAGTCAGGGCGCGC
>CALIUG010000251.1 GCA_938048755.1 uncultured Alphaproteobacteria bacterium | reverse complement strand
GTCGCCGCTGTAGCGGACCAGACCCTGCATGTTGTCGGGGTCTCGCAAATCAACCAGGCCATAGCTGTTGAGCGACCCGTTGGCGCCCTCCAGCGTGCCGCGTGCGGTGCCGTCCTGGACGTCATAGGTGATCTCGATCATGAAACGACCAGGTTTGCCGGGCACGGCTGTCAAAATCCCCAGATCCTTGGTCTGGAACGCGCCGCCATCGTCACGGCCAAAGTAATGCTCCATATCCATTTCCAGGCCCGTGGTCGTCTCACGCTGAGCGGTGATTTTGCCGGCTGCGTTCTGCACGCTGCCCGTCAATGCGGCAGAGATGATAATGGGGTTGCCTTCACCTTCGGCGAAGAAGTTTGGGATTGCGACGCCTCCGATGGGAAAGCAGACAGCCGCATCGCTGGACGCGCTCGCGGTGCCTGAGAGGGAGATACCGGACGCCAGGACCAGTGCGACGAGTGAGAGTCGGATCATATCAGTTTCCTTTGGATAAGATGGGGTGAGTGTTCAGCGTTTCGTTTGGGCGCAGCGCCGGGTTTGATCGGTTGCGTCCTAGGAACCTTCAGAATATAACGATCAATATATAACGATCCCTATATCGTCAATGAAAAAATAACGATCGCTATAAAACATCGAAAGGACAGCCGATGGCCCCGTCACCCACAAAAAAGGAGCAAACCCGCGCGCGTATTCTGGACGCTGCGAGCCAGAGCTTTAGAAGCAGCGGCTATGCGGGCACCGGCGTCGACGGTATTGCAAAGGCCGCAGGCGTGACCTCGGGCGCGTTTTATGCGCATTTCGGATCAAAGGACGGTGCGTTTGCAGCCGCACTGGCGACCGGCATGGACGACGTGATCGAGGCCATTCCGAAGTTTCAGACAGAGTTTGGAGAGGCCTGGTTGGACGCTTTCGCCGACTATTACCTGGGCGAGGCGCACCGCAAGGATCTTGGCCGCGGGTGTGCGATGACAACCCTGTCGCCCGAAGTTGCGCGGGCCGACCCCGAGGTTCACAGGGCGTATGAAGCCAAGATGAACCGCATTGTCGGCCTGATCGCTGATGGTTTGAGCGGGGGCCCAGATGCGGCCCGCCGTGCCCGCGCCTGGGCGATGTTAAGCACGCTGATCGGTGGGTTGACGCTATCGCGCGCCGTTGCAGACCCGGATACCGCGAACGGGATCGCTGCGGCAGCACGCACCGCAGCCCTGGCCGCTGCCAGGGCCTGAACAACGGAGCCGGAGGCATTCCTGAAAACCACGCTCAACAGAAGCTCTGCTGCTTCGTCCTGGCGCGCATCGGGAGGTCGCGGATTTTCGCAATGGCGTGATCACGGCGTTTGGTCATGAAATCATCTTGTCGCGTCTGCCATTTTCCGGCCACGGGCGGATGCTGTTGGAGGAGGCAGGGCTGTCGATGGAACGCCTCGAGGGGGGTGAGGTCCGCAGATATGACGGGTGTGAGGAAGGCCATGCGCCAAGTACACGGTCCCTGATACAATCTGGCTTCCACACCTGCGGGAGAGAACAGCATGCTGCTGCGCACCACACTTCCGATCTGCCTCGTTATCGCCCTGGCCGCAGCCGGACCGGCCTTCGCCGAACATACGCACACACGCTACGGCGAGGTGATCGGCAACATCAGCCGCACCAACGGCGGCATCATCCAGCGCGGTCCCACGCACCAGCTTGTGGGCCACCTGGCCGATGCCGAGGTCGCCGCGCTGCACCTCTCCGCACTTCATGCCCGCGTCGCCGCCGCAACCGACGAGGAAATCCGTGCCGCGCTCGCCCGCGAGACCGGCGTCTGGTCGCAGGAGCTGGCCTATGCGCTGGACCGCGCCGCGACGGCAGCCCGCGACGGCCTGACGCCCGACCAACTGGCCGACCGCCTGGCAGACGAGACCGACACCGACCGGCGCGCGGCGCTGGAACAGGATATCACCCGTCGCCGCGTCGTGATCGACGGCCTCCAATCCCTGCGCGCCCTGGCGGTGCCGGATGACAACGGCACCCCGCAGTTCTCCACGGCCGCGGTCACCCAGATCGGCGACACGATCTCGAACGTGATCAACCAGGTGAACACCATCGTGAACAATGCGGTGCGTGCGGAGGATGGAGGCGGGTAGGCGCGGAGGAAGACTGAGGCTGCAACCCGAGTGAGAATCTGGAGGGGAGAATGTCTGCGTTTCTGAGCCGTATGCTGGCTGCGATCAATGGCCTGATCGCACTGGTGATCATTCTGCTGACGGCATTGATGTTTGTGGGGTTTGAGTTTCAGCGATGGAAGATGTCGGGAGGCGTTGGCGAACCCGACAGTGAAGCGATCGTAACCATGCTGGTGCTTGGCGTGATTGTTGGTGTCTTCAACGCGGCAGTGATCTGTGGCCTTGTCGCGACTGTCGTGGTGATCCGGTCTGAACTCACGCGAATACGCAAACTGCTGGAGGCAGACAGGAACCCGGCGGGCGTTGCGGTAAAAACTCCCGCCCGCATCGAGCCTCAAGCGCCCTGGAATGGCCCGGGCCGTACCTAGACCACTTCGCGCAAGGCGGTGGGACGGATGATGGTCCATGGCAACTGCAGCGTGGGTGAGAATGCTGGACGGTCGGTGTCGTGCCAGCGTGTGTCAGAGGACCTACGGCTCCCAGGCGCGTCGGCTGCCATGGCGCACATGAAGCACGTAGACCGCGCTGTCCTCGACAACATAGTAGATGCGCCAGGGTGTGCCGTGCCGGTAGAGGGCGCGCCGAATTTCGCCACCGATGGCGTCGGACTCAGGCGTGACGGGATGCGCGGCAGGCATGTCGCCGAGGTGCTCGATGATCTCGCGTATGCCGGTGACCCATGTCTCTGCAGCGCGCGGGCTGCGTTCGCGATACCAGGCATGGGCTTGCGTGATGTCGGCGGCGGCACGCGGCGTGATAACGACACGCAGGCGCGCTGTCACTTCCTGCTGGCCAGACCGTCGAAGAAGACCCCGGCATCGGTACCCTCGCCGCGACGGGCCTGCGTCAGCCCGTCACGGATGCCGGCAACGGTTTCGGCATGGTCCACGCGATCCTGCATTGCTTGCCAGGCCTGCGCGCCCATGACGACAACCGAGGGTTTGCCGTTGACGGTGAGCACCGAGGGGCGCCCGGACTCCTCAAGATGGGAGACGAAAGCCGCCGTGTTCCGCTTGAACTCGGTCAGGGGCCGGATGTCCTTGGTGATATCCATGACATGTTCCTCGCATCATATTTGGTGCGAATATAGTGCGGAGATTTCGTTTCGTCGAGAGCGGTGACGTGCTGTCCTGCGTCAGTCGGATCGAATGGAGCCACCAGTTAAGTAAACTGTCACCGAAACTTTGAGAAAGTGCACCTCGCCGAGGACGCTGCGGTCAGGCACTGACTGACCGCAAATGCGCCGCGGGAATCTTGTTAAGTTAAGTGCTGCTCGAAGAGTAACTACCCCCGCAGCCGCGCATTCTCCGGATCGAACGGTGCTTCCGTCACGATATGCGCGCTCCGCATCTCGCCCAGAATTTCGACCTCGAGCGGGCCTGGGTCTTCTGGCATGTCGGGGTTGAGGAAGACCATGGCGATGGACTTGTTGACGTGGTGGCCGTAGCCGCCTGACGAGACGACGCCGACCACCCGCCCATCTTGCAGGACCGGCTCGTTGCCCCAGCAGTCGGCCTTGTCGGCATCGACGATCATGGTGGCGATACGGTAGCGGGGGCCCTGGTTGTGGGCGGCGACGAGGGCTTCGCGGCCGACGAAGTCGCCCTTGTCCATGGCGACGAAACGATCGAGGCCGGCTTCTTGCGGCGTGGTGTCGGCGGTGAACTCGCTGCCCCAGCGGCCATAACCTTTTTCCAGGCGCAGGGCGTCAAGGGCTCGGGCGCCGCAGAGGGTGATGCCGAGATCTTCGCCGTTGGCTTTCAGCGCATGGAAGAGGGCGCGCTGGTATTCGGCGGCGAGATGGATTTCGTAGCCCAGATCCCCGGTGAAGGAGATGCGCATGACGCGGGTGGGCAGGTTGGCGACTTCCATGTCGCGGCAGGCCATGAACCTGAAGCTGTCGCCCGAGACGTCTTCACGGGTGACACGTTCCAGCAACGTGCGGGAATTGGGTCCGGCGATGGCAAGGCCGGCGCGCTGGGCGGTGACCGAGCGTACATTGACATCAGCCTCGCCGATTTCATCGGCAAAGCGGCGCAGGTGGAAGCGTTCGGCGGCGCCGGCGCCGACCATGTAGAAGTTGGTGTCAGAGATGCGTGTGACGGTGAAGTCACCGATGATGCCGCCGCGTGTGTTGAGCATCGGTGCCAGCACGGTACGCCCGGCCTTTTTCGGGAGCTTGCAGGCCAGGATGCGGTCGAGGAAGGCTTCGGCATCGGGGCCGGTGATCTCGTATTTGGCGAACCCGGAAATCTCGATCATGCCCACGCCGGTCCGCAGCGCGTTGCATTCCCGGCCCACGGCGGCGAACCAGTTGGGGCGGCGGAAGGTGAGGACGTCGCGGGGTTCCTCGCCGTCCTTGGCGAACCACAGGGGCCGCTCGAACCCGAAGGAGGCGCCGAACACGGCCCCTTCTTCCTTCAGCAGGTCATAGATGGGCGGGGTCTTGAGCGGGCGCCCGGCGGGGCGTTCCTCGCCGGGATAGGAGATGGCGAAACGTTTGCCGTAGTTCTCGGCCGTCTTGGCGAGCGTGTAACCCTTTGTGGTCCAGTCGCCGAAGCGCGCGACATCGAGCGGCATCATGTCGACGGGCGGCTCGCCCTCGAGAATCCAGTCGGCGAGCGCCCAACCGACGCCGGCGGACTGGGAGAAGCCGGGAATCATGCCACAGGCAACGAAGTGGTTCCGCAGGCCGGGCTGCGGCCCGACCAGGGCGGCGGCGTCGGGCGACCAGATCATCGGGCCGTTGACGACGCGTTTGATGCCGGCATTGCCGAAGCAGGGCACGATATCGATGGCGGCTTCCATGTTCTTTTCCATGCGGCCGATATCGTCGGGGAAAAGCTGCATGCCGAAATCAAGCGGCGTGCCGTCGACCGCCCAGTGCACGCCCGAGCGCTCGTAACAGCCCAGCAACAGGCCGTCGCGTTCCTGGCGCATGTAGAATTCGCCGTCCTGATCGCGGGTGAGCGGCATCTCCTTCTCGAGCGTACCGATTTCCGGGACGCTTTCGGTGACGATGTACTGATGCTCCATGGGCACGAGCGGGAGGGTGTAACCGGCAAGCGCAGCCACCTCGCGCGCCCACAGGCCTGCCGCATTAACAACGGTCTCGGCCACCACGTTGCCCTTGGGCGTGGTGAGGTCCCAGCCGCCGCCGGGGCGCTGGGCCATGGCGGTGACCGGACATTCGCGTTCGATCACGGCGCCGCCCATGCGCGCACCCTTGGCAAAGGCCTGGGTGACGCCGGAGGGGTCGACGTGCCCGTCCGAGGCACCCCACATGCCGCCGATGACGCGGTCCATCTTGACCAGAGGATTGAGTTTGGCGATTTCCTCAGGGCCCACGATCTCGAATTCCTGGCCCAGATAACGGGCGCGGGCGCGCTGGATCTTGAGTTCGTCGAAGCGCTCCTGGCTGGTGGCGAGGTAAAGGCCGCCGCAGCGGTGCAGGCCGACGGACTGGCCGGTTTCTTCCTCCAACCGGTCATAGATCTTGATCGTGTAGTCCTGCAGGCGCGCCAGGCTGGCATTGCCGTGCATGGCATGGATGTTGGCCGCGGCATGCCAGGTGGAGCCGGAGGTAAGCTCGGCACGTTCGAGCAGCAGGACATCGTCGCAGCCGGCCTTGGCGAGGTGATAGGCGATGCTGCAACCAAGGACGCCGCCGCCGATCACGACGACACGGGCATGGGTTTTCATGGAAGGGGAACTCCGGTCCGAATGAGACTCGAACACTGAGGCAAGCGCGGGAAACCGGCAACGCCCAAACGCGACCTCGGGTGTCGGATATGTGCCGGGAGGGTGTTTGTTGTCTTGAGGGTCGGGGTGGGGGTTGGCGAACTCTTTGTTTGTTCCCTCATGCGCCGGGCGCGAACTCCGTTCGCTTGGCTTCCGGGCCTCCCGGCCCGCCGGTGCGGTCGCACCGGTCGGCGGCCGCTGCGCTCTCGCCGCCGAATGCCTGCTCACCACCGGAGCAGGGTGCATGATGCAACCGCCTCCACTGTGTCATCCCGGCCTTGAGCCGGGATCCCGTTCCGCACGTTGCCTTTGAAACCCGTCATGACGCGATCCCGGATCGCGCTCGCGCTGCTCGCTTGTCCGGGATGACACCGCTTGGGGTGGTTTGTAGGCGGGAGGCCCCGCTTGGGGCCGAGGGGAGCGACCGCGACCCCGCCGCGCCAGCGGCGTGAGCCAAGTGAACGGAGTGAACGCCGGCGTTTGAGGCTAAAGGACAAATCCGAGCGACTGCGACCCCGCCGCGCATGCGGCGTAAGCCAAGCGCACGGAGTGCGCGCCCGGCGTCTGAGGGAACAAAGAAAAACAGTGAACGCCGGCGCCTGAGACCAAAGGACAACCCAGCACGCCTTCTGCCGGCGGAGCTCAGCCAGTGACAACCCGCTCCGGCGGCAGGACGACGCGGACCTGGGTGCCTTTGCCCGGCGTGCTTTCGAGTTCGATGTGGCTGTCGTGGAGTTCGACGAGGTGTTTGGCGATGGGCAGGCCAAGGCCCCAGCCTTCGACATTGCCGTGATGGCTGCGGCGTACCTGACCGAAGGGTTCCATGGCAAGAGCCGCTTCATCCTCGTTCATGCCCTGTCCTGAATCTTCGACACAGACCGCGAGCGTGCGATCTGCCCGGTATCCGACGGTGATCACGATGGCGCCGCCGGGACCGGTGAACTTGATGGCATTGGTGAGCAGGTTGATCAGCAGCTGGCGCAGGCGGCGCGGGTCGACCCGGAGAAGGGACAGGTCCTCGGGCAGGTGCGTGTCAATCGAGACCCCGGCACGCATGGTGCGGTCCTGAAGCAGTCGGATGGCCTGGCTCGTGATGTCGGCCAGATCGATGGTTTCTTCGTTCAGCACGAGTTTGCCGGCTTCGGCCTGCGCGAGGTCGAGAATGTCCTCGATGAGCCCGAGCAAATGTTTGCCACTGGCCAGAATGTCTTCGGCATAGCGGGTATAGCGGTGGTCCCCCAATGGACCGAAGGCTTCTGACTGAAGAACCTGGCTGAACCCCATGATGGCGTTGAGCGGGGTGCGGAACTCATGGCTCATGGTCGCGAGAAACTCAGCCTTGGCCAGTGCGGCCTGCTCGGCGGCACTTTTTGCCTGAAGGAGTTCCTCCTCGCGCCGGCGTGTCTCGGTGATGTCTTCATAGGTGAAAAGGACGACACGCCAGGTGTCGCGATAGGCCGGGGGCACAAACACCCGCCCCTTGATCCGGATGGGTGTCTCGTCATGGGCCAGAATCTTCATCTCGGGCCAAGGGTTGTCGTAGATGCCATCGGCCATGCCGCTGATCACGCTGGCCAGTGCAGGCGTGATCGATGGCTCGAACTCATCGGCATAGTCATCGTAGAATTCCTCACTGGGTACCCGGTTGACCGCCAGGATGGCCGGGTTGGCAGCGACATGTGCCATGGCATTCCAGAGCTTTTCGGCCAGGCCTGGTGAGTCCAGAATCTGGCGTTCGATGGACTGCTGCGCGGTCGGCATGAGTTGATCGACGATGGGCCGGACGGCCGACCAGTCCTCGACCATCATCGGCGCGGGCGACATGGCGAAGAGTTCGGTGTAGAGGTCAGGGCTGTCACCGAATGCCTGCCGGAAACGCTCACGCCAAGCCTCTGCTGGTAGCGCCTTTGCGTCGGTATCCCCGCCGGGATCGTGCTGTGTCATGGTGATGCCGCGCTACCCGATCCCGAGAAAGGTTCCATGGTCAACCCGCCCCATTCTCACGCAGAGGACCCCTGTGGCGCAATGCAGTCGATCACACGACGCAAACCGCCGATCTGGGTGCTGATTCTGATCACCGCGATCAGCTCCTTTGCGCTGCAGATCGTGGTTCCGGCCATGCCCGGCCTGGCACGGGATTTCGGAACCAGCTTCGGCGTCGCGCAGATGTCGTTGACGGCCTTTTTGGTCGGCATGACGCTGGGCCAGCTGGTTTATGGCCCGCTCTCGGACCGCTACGGGCGCCGTCCTGTGCTGCTGGCCGGGCTGGCGATCTTCATGGCGGGATCGTTCTTCTGTGTCTTTGCCTGGGACATCACGCCGCTGATCATCGGGCGCGTGCTCCAGGCGATCGGCGGGTCGGCGGGGATCGTTCTGTCGCGTGCGATCATCCGCGACATCTATGACCGGGAGCGCAGCGCCCAGATGCTGGCCTATATCACCGCCGCCATGGTGCTGGCCCCCATGATGGCGCCGATCATCGGCGGCAATCTCTATGACTGGCTGGGCTGGCAGTCGATCTTCTGGTTTGTCATCGTCTTTGGCGTCTTTGCCACGGTCTCCTGTTTCCTCTGGCTGCACGAGACCCATTTCGACCGGGGTGTGACGGCGACCTTTGGCAGTCTGCTTTCGGGCTTTGGTTATCTCATGCGCCTGCGCCGCTTCCGGGGTTACGCCCTGCAGGTCGCGTTCACCACGGCCTCGTTCTACAGCTTCCTGGGCGGGGCTTCGGCGGTGGCGATCAATGTCTATGGCACCTCGGCATCGGGTTACGGCTGGTGGTTCATCCTGATCTCGGGCGGCTACATGACCGGCAACTTCATCTCCGGGCGCATCGGGCGGCGGGTCGGCTCGGACCGCATGATCACCGTGGGCACCGTGCTCTCGATGGTGGGCTGCCTGGTGATGCTGGCGGTCTATCTTTTTGGCGGGCTGACCGCTGCAGGGTTCTTCCTGATTTCGGGTGTGGTTTCCATCGGCAACGGCTTTTCCATGCCCAACGGCTTTGCAGGCGCAGTCAGCGTCGACTCGGCCCGCGCGGGCACGGCCTCGGGCCTGTCGGGTGCGCTGCAGATGGGCATCGGCGCGCTGCTGATGACCGTGGTCGGCTACACCCTGGAAGACACGCCGCTGCCGGTCATCGCCATCATGCTGGTCGGCGCCGTCGGTGCCTGGCTCGCGCACCTGCACGGGATGCGGGGTTCGCGCGGGGGGTGAGTGTGGAGTGTGTTGGAATGGTGGCGCGATACGGCTCGCTGTTTTTTTGTTTAGCCTCAGTCGCCGGCGTTCACTCCGTTCACTTGGCTAACGCCGCATCCGCGGCGCCGGTGCGGTCGCACCGGTCGGCGGCCGCTTCGCTCTCGCCAGGTTTTCCTTGTTCTCTCAAGCGCCGGGCGCGTGCTCCGCACGCTTGGCTTACGGGCCTGACCGGCCCGCCAGTGCAGTCGCACCGGTCGGCGGCCGCTTCGCTCTCGCCGCCGAATGCCTACTCATCGCCGGAGCAGGGAACGTTTCACAATCAGCGCAGGTAGTGCGTGAGGCAGGCAGCTCAGGTGGTACGTTCATGGGGAGGCCCACCTGGGCCGACGGGGAGCGACTGCGACCCCGCCGCGTATGCGGCGTTAGCCAAACGAGCGGAGCGAGTGCCGGCGCTTGAGGCTAAAAGACAAAATCCCACACGACCCGGCTTGATCCCGGGGCCCATTCACGGGATGACTGGGATGCAATGACATAACGGCCCGTGCGGGTCGAAACGGGAGTGTGGGATGAAAGCTGTTGTTTGCCGTGCATGGGGCGGGCCTGAAACGCTGGTGCTCGAAGAGGTGGCAGAGCCTCAGCCGGGGGCCGGTGAGGTCGTGATCAATGTGGAGGGTTGCGGGGTCAACTTTGCCGATACGCTGATCATCCAGGGCAAGTATCAGGTCAAGCCCGACTTCCCCTTCACGCCGGGGATGGAGGTTGCCGGCACCATTGCCGCGGTGGGTGAGGGCGTAACGCAACACGCGGTGGGCGATTCCGTGATCGGCATGGTCGGCGTCGGCGGCTTTGCCGAACAGGTGCTGTGTGCCGAAAAGAATGTCATGGCGCGCCCGGCCGCAATCCCCGGTGTTGTGGCGGCAGCGTTGCCCATCGCCTATGGCACGGCCCATATCGGTCTGGAGCATCGCGGCCAGCTGAAGGCCGGCGAAAGCCTGCTGGTTCATGGCGCTTCAGGCGGCGTGGGTCTGGCCGCCGTCGAGATCGGCAAGGCCATGGGTGCGACGGTGATCGCCACGGCGAGCAGTGACGAGAAGCTGGCGATTGCCCGGGAGCACGGTGCCGATCACGTCATCGACTACAGCAAGGGTGAGTTCCGCGAGGAAGTAAAGGCGCTGACCCGTGGCGGTGCCGACGTGATCTTTGATCCCGTGGGCGGCGACATCTTCGATCAGTCCCTGCGCTGTATTGCCTGGGAGGGCCGTCTGGTGGTGGTCGGGTTCGCGGCGGGTCGTATTCCCCAGGCCCCGGCCAACATCCTGCTGGTGAAAAACATCTCCGTGGTGGGCGTCCACTGGTCGAACTACCGCGACCGCGCGCCCGACCTGCTGGCGGCATCCTTCGCCAAACTGTTCGGCTGGGTCGAAAGCGGCGACCTCAAGCCGCTGGTGACGATGACCTATGCGCTGGACGAAGTACCCCAGGCACTGGAAGACCTGGCGGGCAGGAAGGCCAGAGGTAAGATCGTCGTGGTACCGTGAGACTGTGGTGTCAGGCCAATTGGTAAACTGTCACCGTAACTCCGCTGATGGGGTTGCGATCGCTGCAATCCGTGCCGATTGGTTTCCGCGATTGGGAGGTCTGGCGAGTACGTCGATTTGTTGATGCCGAAGGGGTCTCAAAAGAAACACCCCTCCGGCATGTTGCACCGAAGGGGTGTTGATTTCATTCCGTCGTCAGCATCCAAACTCCCCAGCACATAGTCCCGGAGCCGGCAGACTCACTGGCCTGCGGCGCAACGCTACGATGTCTGCAGATAGGTGAACCCATGTTGGTGTAGGCAGCCCCACAGGCATCGCCAGCAATTTCTTGGATGCTAGCAGCCGTATCCAGCGCAGGTGTCAGGTCCGTCAGTTCATCGGTGTCGAAGCAGTGGGCGGGCACAACGGCGGTGCCGACGAGGTCGGTGAAGGCTTGCATGGGGATTTCTCCTCAAAGGGATTGCGTTTTGGGTAGCGAGGCCACCCATCCGGACTCCGTCATCCTTCAAGGCAAGGATCATTAGGCGCGTCGGATTGGACCATGTCCAGACCAAACAGGGACATGGGAACGTTGGTGCCCTAATCGACCATTAACGCCGTCGAAATCCCCAACGAGAAACGGCGACACCCAAACC
>CALIUG010000250.1 GCA_938048755.1 uncultured Alphaproteobacteria bacterium | reverse complement strand
CTGCTTCTACAGAAGCTGGTCGTGGCAAACCCGGTCACACAGAAGATTTTCCAGCATCTGGACGACATCCATTCGGTCGCCGACATGGCGGCTGCAGCCGAACTGTCAGCGCGCCAGCTTCAAAGGGTTCTCAAGTCCACGGTGGGACTTGCACCCCATGACCTTCTCAAGGTGCTCAGGCTGCAACAATCGCTGGGTGGCGAGCCATCGTCGTCCTACGCCGACCAGTCGCACTTCATCCACGCGTTTCGCAAGGCGACCGGTTACACGCCGGGGCGCTACGCAAAAAAGTTCGATGTCTGAAATCTACAATACGACGCCAACCTCCCCCTGCATCTTGGCCGTCCTTCGCCACGACATGCAGGAGAAAAACCATGTCCAAGATGAACGCAATCGGATGGTTCGACATCTACGTTGACGACCTCGACCGGGCCGTCGAGTTCTACGAAACCGTGCTGGGCTGCAAGCTCGAGCCGATGGGCGATCCCACCGGTGAACTCCAGATGATGAGCTTTCCGACCGACATGAACACCTATGGCGCCGGCGGCGCCCTTTCGAAATCACCCCATGCCAGGCCCGGGGCCGGCGGCACCACACTCTACTTCAATGCGCAAGATTGCGCGGTCGAGGAAGCCCGCGTCGATGCGGCCGGTGGAACGGTGATCCGACCGAAGTTCTCCATCGGAGACTTCGGCTGGGTGTCCCTTTGCCAGGACACGGAAGGCAACATCTTCGGCATCAGCTCGATGCGATAGCAAGGGCGTTGCTTTGGGATGTTGCTGACTTGAACTCGTCAGATCACCCGTTCGGCACGGAGAGTATTCTGTTTCCGGCCTCATAGGCCGTATCCAGATGCTCTCCATGCCTGCCCTTCTCGAAAGCAGAGTCGAGAAGGAAGTGGATGTTGATGGGGTCGACACCGCAGTAACCCAGGACGCCGACGCGCCAGATGTGGTCAAGGCGTTCCAGGCAACCCCAATCGGCCTCCATCTGGGGCGAGGCGCCCACAGGCACCAGCATGGTGCAGGGGCGCGGCTTCAGCAGGCTGCCGTTGGGATCGTGTTTCCAGTCATAGGCCCAGCCTGCCGACCACACGCGGTCCAGCCAGCCCTTCATCATGGCAGGCATGGAAAACCACCAAATCGGAAAGATCAGGCAGAGCGCATCGGCACGTTCCACGCGATCCTGCTCGGCCAGGAGCTCGGGGACCATGGGCGCGCCGTTGAACTGCTCCAGATCCCGCGCTGTCATGACGGGATCGAAGCCCTCGGCATAAAGGTCTGCGTGCTCAAAGGTATGCCCCGCTGATGTGACGCCTTCCTGAAAACGCCCCGCCAGAGCGTGGGTGAAGGAGTCAGGTCTGGGGTGACAGACGACGCTGAGGACGTGCATGTCCTTCTCCATGTTGGTGATGCCAGTTGGCAGTCATGTCTTGCGATCAACCAGATCAAGGTCGGCCCGCATGTCGGCAGTCATTTCGGCGGTATCGTCGTCCAGTTCGATGCCCGTGGCATCGGCCACCTTCACGATGGCGTTGTAGGAACCGATGGTCGCAGCGACATCAGCCAGGCCAGCATCACCCAGCGCGGTACGGACGACCTCGCGGCAGGTATCGAGGGTGTCGAAGTCGCGCAGCACAACTGCATCGGTCAGTGCCAGCAGTTCCGTGCCATGAGGCATGCCGGTTGCCGCACCCCTGCCCTCAAGCGTTGCGATCAGGTCAACATCAACGTCCAACTTCTCTGCACCCGCACGGAGCGCTCCCAGATGGCTGGCCGTTCAGTAGTGGCACCCGTTCAGGGATGCCGCACGCGCGGCAATCATCTCGATCTGCATGGGCGTGATGGCGCGCCCGGCCTCCTGGACCTTGCGGTGTGGAAACTCGCGCTCGAAGAAATAGAGCTCGGTATCAAGATCGAAGAAACCCATGACCTCCTCGGGCACCAGGCTCATGGCCTTCTGGATGTTGCCGTCGCCATAGGTGGCGAACAACTCGGGTTCCTGCGGTGTCAGGTCATCGGGAGAGAGGGTCGGCAGCCACCCCAGGCCCATCTTTGCCCCTACGGGCCGATGCCGCGTTGGTACGCCCTCAACCGGCTCCAGCAGGGCACGTTCCGGCCGACCCATGGCGAGATCAACGGCATCGAGCGCCGAAAGGGTCGACACGACGCCGACCAGTTCGACGTAACGGGCGTCCTCCAGCCCCTGCTCCATCAGCCCCTTGAGCCAGCCCGACGAGAGCCGCCCGGCATCGGTCCGGATGCGATGGATGGCCTCTACAACGACATCATCCAGAACACCAAGGCTGTCATGCCGACCTTCCGCATGGTTGGGTGACAAAGCCTCCTTCCGGGCCCGGCACAGGCCGCAGCGATCGGCCTGGCGTGTCTCGGCGGCAATCGCCAGGCGCTCGGCACCGCTCCACCAGGTACCGGCACGCGCCAGACGCTGCCATGCCCGCTCCATGACCTCGGCAAGACCCCGACGGGTACCGTCGGGCAAACGTTCTTCGGTCATGATGCTTCTCCGTCAAACACGCTAGAGATGGGTGAAACCCTGCTTCTTTTCCTCGCCCATAGAGGGGTGGCGCGCGTGTTTCTCGAAGAGTTCGACGCATTCACGCAGGTCATTCAACAGCGCACGGGCAAGGTCACGCGAGAAACCGTGACGCACAACGATGCGCTGCACGGCGGTGTCCTGCAGGGCGCGCGGTAGCGTATAGGACGGTACCTGCCAGCCGCGATTGCGCATGCGTTCGCTGAGGTCAAACAGGCTGTGGCCGTTGATGGTGTTGCCGTCCTTCACACGCCAGGACAGCACGGGAATGTCGCTGCCGTCATGAATGATCTCGAACGGCCCCATATCCTCAATGCCACGGGCCAGATAGAGCGCCACGTTCTGGCAGGCCTGCTGGATTTTGGCATAGCCGTGTTTGCCCAGCCGCAGGAAGTTGTAGTACTGGCAGCACACCTGACCGCCGGGCCGCGAGAAGTTGATCGCGAAATCGGGCATGTCACCGCCCAGATAGTTCACGTTGAAGATGAGATCATCGGGCAGATATTCGGCACTGCGCCATGCGACCCAGCCCACGCCCAGGGGCGCCAGACCATACTTGTGGCCGGACGTATTGATAGAGACCACGCGGTCCAGACGGAAATCCCATTCCAGCTCCGGCTGGATGAAGGGCGCGACCATGGCGCCGCTGGCGCCGTCGACATGGAGAGGAATGTCGAGGCCTGTTTCGGCCTGATGTTTGTCGAGCGCTTCGGCAATTTCCTTCACCGGCTCATACTGGCCTGTGAAGGTGGAGCCCAGAATGGCGACGACGCCGATGGTGTTTTCATCGACCAGCTTCAGTACTTCCTCGGCACTGATGATGTAGCGGCCCTCGGCCATGGGCACGAGGCGTTCCTCGACATCCCAGTACCGTGCAAACTTGTGCCAGCAGACCTGCACGTTCACACCCATGATGATGTTGGGCTTCTCAGTACTCTTGCCTGCGGCCTTGCGCGCGTTGCGCCAGCGCCATTTCATCGCCATGCCGGCAAGCTGGCAGGCCTCGCTGGAGCCCACCGTGGAGGTGCCGATTGCCTTGTCCGCATCCGGCGCATTCCAGAGATCGGCGATCATGTGGACACAACGGCGCTCGATCTCGGCAGTCTGGGGGTACTCGTCCCGGTCGACCATGTTCTTGTCGAAGGTCTCGTTCATCAGACGGCGGACCTCGTCTTCCATCCAGGTGCCGCAGAAGGTCGCCATGTTGAGCCGGGAATTGCCGTCCAGCATCAGCTCGTCACTGATGATCTGATAGGCGTGCTTGGCCTCCATCTCATGCTCTGGCACGCGCAGCTTGGGCGCGGAAACATCCAGATCGGTGGAGGCAAAGACGTCGTCAAAATGATCGCTGTGTTCAGCCTTGTGAAGAGGCATGGTCGCTCCCGGTCGGTGTTCTGAGCCGAAAGCCTACGTGCTTGGACCAGGCTATGCCACCGTTCGACCGTAGAAGCCCAGGCGCTCGTCGTCGTTGAACATGACGCCGGGACGCTCGTAGTAGGAAAACACGGCAATGAGTCGATTGCGCGTGCCCTCGACCGGCGAAACACCGTGGAGCGTATTCTTGCCCTTGAAGACATTCAGCGTCCCGGGATTGAGGCGCAGCGTTTTCTGCTCAGGGTCCCGGCCTTCCAGCAGACGCGCGACACCGTCGAGATTGGGATCGTCATCGCTGCGCAGGTCGGTGCGGTACTGAAACGCACCACCAGATTCCGGCGACTGGATCAGCAGTGTCGTGGTGAACTCCGAGCGGTCAAAATGCCAGCCCAGGCCCTCACCATGGCGATAGGACATCACATTCACCCGCGCCAGCGGATCATCCATCAGATACAGCCTCGGCTTGTCCATGACCCGGGCCAGAAAATCGGCCAGCGGCTGCCATTCATAGATCGCGTGGATGATGCTGTCGGTCATCTGATCGTCACACAGGGTGTGGCTTGATGTGACTGACTTGGCGAGCGCGGGATGATCGTCGGGGACGCCGGGAACGGTTTTCAGAAAATAGACGTTGTGGGCACGCGACTGGTGAAAGGACATGCTTTG
>CALIUG010000249.1 GCA_938048755.1 uncultured Alphaproteobacteria bacterium | reverse complement strand
AAGAAACCGGTCAAGAACGAGGATCTATGGCGCGAACTTGACGAGGCGATCGCGCGCCACACGATCGACTGGCGCTGGGTCAAGGGGCATAGCGGTGACCCAGGCAACGAACGCGCCGACGCGCTGGCCCGTCAGGGCATGGCGCCCTATCAGTCCGACTGGAAGTAAAGAAAACGGGCGCAGCCGATCTGGCCCCGCCCGAATCTCGTCACGCCAGCATCGATCAACCAAGCTGTTCGAGCATGGTCTCCGCGCTGGTCGAAGAAAAACCGTCCTCATCGACGTTGACCTGCTCGACAACACCGTCGTTGACCAGCAGCGAGAAGCGCTTGCCGCGCATGCCGAAGGCCACGCCGGTCAGGTCCAGCTCCAGGCCCAGCGCCTTGGAGTAATCGGCATTGCCGTCGGCCAGCATCATGACCTTGTCGCCGGCATTCTGATGTTCGCCCCAGGCGCCCATGACAAAGGCATCGTTCACGGCCATGCAGGCAATGGTATCGACGCCCTTGGCCTTGATATCGCCGGCATGGTTCACGAACCCGGGCAGATGTTTGACCGAGCAGGTCGGCGTGAAGGCGCCGGGAACTGAAAACAGAACAACCTTCTTGCCCGAGAACAGCTCGTCGGCACTGACCTCGGCCGGTCCATCGGCCGTCATTGTATGCATGGTGCCCGAAGGCATCTTGTCGCCAACCTTGATCGTCATGGGAATCCCCTTCTTGAATGATAAATCTCGATCCGGCAGAGCCGGTGTGGTTCAGATATGGTCCCTTACCCTGCCACACTCAAGCCACGAATTGGTTGTGTCATCACTCTGGCCTTGTCCGGCCAAGCAGGTATCCTGTTTGCGGGGGCAGGGATTGATTGACGCTGGCCAGCAGGAGACGACGACATGGCCGATGATACCTATCTGGAAGGCCACTGCCTGATCGCCATGCCGACGATCGGCGATCCGCGTTTCGACCGCACGCTGATCTACCTGTGTGCCCACAGTGCCGACGGCGCCATGGGTCTGGTCGTCAACAAGCCGCTCGACGACCTCTCCTTCGGCGACCTGCTGGAACAATTGGGCATCGAGGAAGTGGGCGCTCATGAGCCGATCCAGCTTCATTTCGGCGGCCCGGTGGAAACCGGCCGCGGCTTTGTCCTGCATTCCGATGACTACAATCAGGAAGGCACTCTGGGCATCGGGGGTGGCGTATCGCTGACCGCAACCGTGGACGTTCTGCGCGCCATGGCTTCGGGCGAAGGCCCCAGGGAACGCATCCTGGCACTGGGTTATGCAGGCTGGGCACCGGGCCAGCTCGACATGGAGATCCAGGCCAATGGCTGGCTGACCTGCCAGGCCGACGCCGATCTTCTGTTCGGCAGCAAGCTTGACGACAAATGGCGCCAGGCCCTGGGCCGGATCGGCATCGATCCCGCCATGCTTGCCAGCGATGTCAGCGAATCGGGCAAACCGAACTGATCAGGCTTCTCTGGACCTGTCGCGGGCCACGCGTTCGCGCCAATGGGAGTCGATCAGGGCGAACAGCAGATGGTCCCGCCAGACACCGTCGATCTTGAGATAACTCTGCGCCAGACCTTCCATCCTGAAACCGCGCGATTCCAGGAGCCGCCGGCTGGGCTCGTTGACCGGCAGGCACGCCGCCTCCAGGCGATGCAGTTCCAGTGATTGGAAGACATAGGCCGTCACCGCCTCCACCGCTTCGGACATGTAGCCCTTCCGGGCATGGCGCTGGCCGATCCAGTAACCAAGCGTGGAGGCCTGCGCCACGCCACGACGGATTTCCGAAAGCGTGACCCCACCCATCACCAGATTATCTTCACGCCGGACGACAAAGAAGCTGTAGCCGGCTCCGGCTTCACGATCCCGGGCCTGATTACCCAGGCGACGGCGAAAGGCGGCCTGGGTCAGCGCATCGCGCGGCCAGGTCGGCTCCCAGGGCTGCAAAAACTCGCGACTCTCATTGCGCAACTGCGCCCAGTCCGACCAGTCTTCCATGACGGGCGTACGCAGAATCAGCCGTTCGCTCTCCAGGCGGAGTTCGCGCGGGTCGTGTGAGGAACGCCTGAGAAGATTGAACATCGGCCCGATATCAGCTCAGTCGCGAGGCGATGCGATCATACTGTGACAGACCGGACTTGTGGCCGATCGTGGCAACGGTCGGTGTGACATCGTGCAGCAGGCGACAGGCACAGCGGCGCACATCCTCCAGGCAGACGGCGTCGAGCTTCTCGACAATCTCGTCCTGGGTCACCGGCCGGTTGTAGATCAGCATCTGGTGGGCCAGCGCCTCGCAGCGTGACGCCGTGCTTTCCCGCGACATCAGAAGGCCGGCCTTCAGTTGGGTCCGCGCACGGTCAAGTTCCTTGCCGTCCAGGCCGTCACAGGCGCGCAGCAGTTCCTCGGCGATCACATCGGCAACCTCGTTGGCATCCTCTTCGGCGCTGCCCGCATAGACGCCGAACAGGCCATTGCCGGCAAACGAGGAGTGGAAGGCATAGATGCTGTAGGCAAGGCCGCGCTTCTCGCGCACTTCCTGGAACAGGCGTGACGACATGCCCCCGCCCAACGCATTGGTAAACAGCTGAATCGGGTAGTAGTCGACATCCTCGAACCCAACGCCGTCGCATCCGGCAATCAGGTGGATTTGCTCGACATCATCTTCGCGTTCGATCGACCCGCCGGCATATGAAGCAGGCGGCGTTTCATGACCGTTGGAATGGCGCAGACCGGCGAATTGTTCTTCGGCCAGGCGCACAACTTCATCATGGTCGACCGACCCCGCAGCGGTCAGGATCATGCTGTCGGCGGTGTAGTAACGCGCCATGAAATCGACCAGAGACTGGCGCTGAAAGCCCTCCACGCCCTCTGCCGATCCAAGGATCGAGCGACCCATGGGCTGATCGGGAAAAGCGCGTTCCTGATAGAGGTCGAAAATCAGATCGTCGGGCGTGTCGAAGACCTGGGCAATCTCCTGCATCACCACCCAGCGCTCTTTTTCCAGCTCGTCTTCTGCGAAGGTCGAGTTCTGGAGAATGTCGGCCAGCATGTCGATGGCCAGCGGCACGTCATCTTTCAGGACACGGGCGTAATAGGCCGTGTTCTCACGCGAGGTATAGGCATTGACGTGACCACCGACGTCCTCGATTTCCTGGGCGATGGCCTGGGCGTCGCGCCGCTGCGTACCCTTGAAGGCCATATGTTCCAGAAGATGGGAAATCCCGTTGAGTTCCACCGGCTCGTCACGCGCACCGACATCGACCCAGACACCAACGGCGGCGGATTCAACCCCATCGATCGCGTCCGTCGCGACCCGCATACCATTCTTCAACGTCGTGATTTCAACCGTCATGTCACTCCCAAAACCATCGATCACCCGGGGCTCTTACGGCCCCTTGTGCGACCCTGCGGCTAATTCGATTCGCCCAAGATGAAAGCCTGCACAGCAGCCATTTCGTTTGGCAAGCGTACCGCACGTTCCGGCTTCTCCATGATCTCTGCCAGCGCTGCCGGAACCGGCGGTTTTTCGCCCAGGGCCGAGGCCACGGCATCAGGAAACTTGGCCGGATGCGCCTGTCCATGGGTGATCACCGGGATGGCGGGATCCAGTCCAGTGGAACGGGCTGCCGCCGTTCCGCAGGCCGTGTGGGGATCAACGATGTAACCGGTCTGGCCATGCATACGCGCGATCTCGGCCCGGATACCGTCATCATCCAGCCGGTGGCTGGCCATCAGTGCCGCGGCCTTCTTGTGGGCCGCTGCCTCGACCTCGAAGCCGCCAGACTGGGAGAGCCGTGCCATGAGGCCGGCATTGGTATCGGCATCGCGTCCATGAAGCTCGAACAGCAGGCGCTCGAAGTTGCTCGACACCTGGATATCCATGCTGGGCGAGAGGGTCGGTTGCACACCGGTCGTGCGATAGGCCCCGGATTCGAGGAAGCGATGGAGAATGTCGTTGGCGTTGGTCGCAACGATGAAACGCTCGATCGGCAGGCCCATCTGGAGCGCAACGTAACCGGCAAAGGCTGCCCCGAAGTTGGCCGACGGCACGCTGTAGGCGACGCTGCGGTCGGGTGCGCCCAGACGCACGGCCGATGCGACGTAATAGGCGGTTTGGGCCATGACACGGGCCCAGTTGATCGAGTTGACCGCCGCCATTGAAATGCGCTTGCGGAACGCCGCATCGTTGAACATGGCCTTCACCAGGGCCTGGCAGTCATCGAATGTTCCATCGAGCGCGATGCAGTGCACGTTGGCAGCATCCTCGGTGGTCATCTGGCGCCGCTGCACCTCGCTCACACGACCGTGGGGGAACAGGATGTAGACATCCATGTTGGCGCGTCCCGCGCAGCCCGCGATGGCCGCCGAGCCGGTATCGCCTGACGTGGCACCCACAATCGTGATGCGCTCGCCACGGCGTTCCAGCGCCCGGTCGAACAGGCGCCCCAGAAGTTGCAGGGCCAGATCCTTGAAGGCAAAGGTCGGGCCGTGGAACAGTTCCAGCAGCCAGTCGTTGTCCCCGGTCTGCACCATGGGAACGACGGCCTGGTGATCGAAGACCGCATAGGTCTCGCGCGTCATGGCAAGCAGTTCCTCGGCGCTGATCCAGCCTTCGACAAAGGGTTCCATGACCTTCGCTGCGATCTGCGCATAGGACATGCCCTGCATGGCGCGCAGGACATCGGCATCAAGCTGGGGCCAGGATTCGGGAAGGTAGAGGCCGCCATCGCTTGCAAGGCCCGTCAGCAGAACATCTTCGAACTCGAGAACCGGTGCCTGGCCGCGTGTGCTGAGATACCGCATGTGCCTAATCCAGATACCGTTGTTGGAGATGGGCTTCGAACGCCTCGGTAGCCAGCGGCGCACCGGTCGCCTGGGTCAGAAGCTCCTGGGTCGAAAGCAGGGCGCCTTTGGCGTGGACGTTCTCACGCAACCATTCTAGCAATGGACTGAAGTTGCCGCTCGCCAGACCCTGCATGATCTCCGGCACCTGCTCCCTGGCCGCGCAGAACAGCTGGGCGGCAGCCAGAGCGCCCAGACTGTAGGTCGGGAAGTACCCGAACAGACCGGATGCCCAGTGGATGTCCTGAAGGCAACCCAAGCCATCATGGTCCGGCGTGATGCCGACCAGTTCGGCCATGCCCGCATTCCAGACCTCGGGAACATCGGCTGGGTCGAGGTCGCCGGATATCAGGTCCCGTTCCATGCGGGTGCGCAGCATGATGTGCAGGGGATAATGCACCTCATCGGCATCGACGCGGATGAAGCCGGGCGCAACATGGATGGCCAGCCGATGCAGGTTTTCGGCCTGCCAGGTTTCGCCCTCTCCACCCAGAACCTCGCGCATGAGCGGGGCGGCATGGGAAAGGAACTCCGGCGTACGGCTGGCCTGCATTTCGATCAGCAGGGACTGGCTTTCGTGCACGGTCATGTTGGCTGCCGAACCGACCGGCTGGAACTGCCAGTCCTGCGGCAGGCCCTGTTCATAGAGCCCGTGGCCGGTCTCATGCATCACGGCCATGACGGAACTGGTGAAATCGGCTTCATCAAACCGGGTCGTGATGCGAATGTCGCCGGGTGCGCCAGCCGTGAAGGGGTGCGCGCTGACATCCAGCCTGCCGCGATTCGTATCGAACCCGGCCAGCGTCATCAGACGTTCGCCCAGAGCCTTCTGGCGCTCCGCAGGAAACGGACCGTCCGGCAATCGGGGTTCCGGCCGCGAAGCCTGCTGTTCCAGAATACGGTCACGCAGGCCGGGCAACACCTCAGCCAGCCGTCCGAACAGGGCATCGATCTCATCACCGGTGATCGAGGGCTCAAACCGCTCGAGCAGGGCGTCATAGGGTTTCACGCCGAAGGCCTCGGCCTTGGCCTGTGCGATCTCGCGCGTCAGACAAACAACCTCACGAAAGGCGGGCAGGAAACCCGCGAAATCAGCAGCAGGCCGGGCTTCAAGCCAGGATTCGACCGCTTTGGACGTCGCCCGCGAGAAAGCTTCGACCAGATCGGCATCCAACGCGTTGGCATGGCGCCATTCGCGCCGCATCAGCGCCAGATTGGCAGCCTGCCAGGGATCCTGGAGAGCGCGTTGTTCGGCCTCGTCGAGCAGGTCGGAGAGGCCTGGCTCAACCATCTTTTCGTGCACAACAAGACCCAGAGCAGCGAGTTGCTCACCACGCGCGACAGCACCACCGGAGGGCATGATGGTCTCGCGGTCCCAGTGCAGCAACTCCTGGGCCTTGTCGAGAGCGGCCAGATGCGCAAAACGGCGTTCAAGTTCCTGATAGGCAGCGGTCACGGAGCTGCTCCCCTGCGGCGGCGAAGCAGCAGGACATAAATGACCAGAGCCACCACAGCAAGGCTGTACCAGGTGATGGCGTATTGCAGGTGCTGGTTCGGCAGATCGAACCGGGCCTGCCCGCCGATCAGATCACCGCCGGCCGGATCGGCATCCGCCACAATGATGAGGGGCAGCAGTTCGACACCGGTCTGCCGCGATAAAGCCTTCAGATCGATCCAGTACCAGGCGCCGGCATCGGGATCGTTGTCGTTGGTGAACGCGGCCTGTTCCTCGCCCGGCCTCAGGACGCCCGTCACAGTCACCGGATCACCGCTGGCTTCCGGCAGACCGGTCAGGGCATCCCCGAACGATGTGGCAGCGACAAACCCCCTGCTGATCAGGACATGACGTCCGTCAGCCAGCGCCATGGGGGTGAGAACTTGATAGCCCGCTCCTCCGTTGCTGGAGATCCGATAGAGCGCAACGCTCCTGTCGGCGTCCAGCACACCCGTTGCCGTCACCAGACGCCATTCGGCCTCTTCCCGGGGCAATGCCAGGGCGGCATCCAGAGTCATCGGTGCGCCCTCAAGGCGTTCCGCCATGGTCGCGATCAGCTCGGTCTTCCAGGCAAGGCGCTGGACCTGCCAGGTGCCCAGACCGATCAGGGCGGCAATCAGGGGAAGGGCGATCAGGGTCGCCAGAATGCGCGATCCCTGCACCTAACGTCCCGACGGCCCGCCGGGCTCATTCTCGAACCCCACGACCCTGTGCTTGAACTGGAGCGCTACCAGGACACCCTTGAAAGGCCGCAGCAGAAGGGCCGATCCGCCAAGAATCAACGGCACGAAGATCAGGGCGTAAACCCAGAAGGGCGGCTCGTAACGGAATTCGATGATCACGGCGAGAATCGCCATGACGAAACCGTAGATCAGGATGACAAAGACCGCAGGGCCGTCACCTGCATCTTCATGGGCAAGCCGCAGGCCACACACGTCACAGGTTTCCGTGATCTTCAGAAAGCCGTCAAACAGCCTGCCTTCGCCGCAGCGGGGACACCGGCACCGCAGACCGGCCGAAAACGGAGATACATGGCCATAGTGCAAACTCAACGAACAAGACCTCCAGAAAGGGAATCGGCCCGCTCTGTCGAGCGGGCCGATTCGTCAGCCTGCCAATGCAGCGCGACTAGTGGTGCGCGATTTCGCCCACACCCCACCAGTAGATGCAGCAGAAGAGGAAGAGCCAGACGACATCGACGAAATGCCAGTACCAGGCTGCCGCTTCGAACCCGAAATGCTGATTCGGCGTGAAGTGGCCCTTGTAGATACGGGCCAGACAGATCGCCAGGAAGATGGTGCCGACCAGAACGTGGAAGCCGTGGAAGCCGGTCGCCATGAAGAAGGTCGAACCATAGATGCCGTCACGGAAACCGAACGGTGCAAGCGAATACTCCAGGACCTGCAGGGCCGTGAAGAGAACACCCAGGATCACCGTGAGCCAGAGGCCCGTGATCGCCTGATCCCGCTTGCCTTCACGCAGCGCGTGATGCGCCCAGGTCACCGTGGTGCCCGAGGTCAGAAGGATCAGCGTGTTGATGAACGGAAGATCCCAGGGATCAAAGGTCAGCGTGCCGTCAGGCGGCCAGATGCCTCCCATCCAGTCGGTCGGGAAGAGCGCCGCGTTGAAGTAGGCCCAGAACCAGGCAACAAAGAACATCACTTCCGAAGCGATGAAAAGCACCATGCCGTAGCGCAGACCGATCTGCACGACCGGGGTATGGGCCTTGTCGACAATCGCCTCGCGAATGACATCACGCCACCACAGGTACATGGTCACCAGAACCAGCGCCAACCCCGGCAGAATCATCCACCAGTTGCTGTGCGTGGGATCCGAAAACACCATGATGGCGCCACCACTGAGCACAAGTGCGGAGAACGCACCCAACAGCGGCCAGGGGCTGGGGTCAATCAGGTGATAGGGATGCTTCTTTGCGTGATCGGCCATGTGCCTGCTCTCCCGTAACGACGGTCAGTTGATCACCGCATCAGCCGGATCGGCCAACACAGCGCTCGTTGTGGTTTCTTCCGACACGACTTCGAAGAACGTGTAGGACAGTGTGATGGTGCGGACTTCCTTGGTCAGCGGATCGATCGCCAGTTCGGGATCGACGAAGAACGTGACCGGCATGGCAACGCTCTGGCCGGGCTGCAGAAGCTGCTCGGTAAAGCAGAAGCAGTCGATCTTGGCGAAATAGCCGCCTACCTTCTGGGGCGTCACGTTGTAGGTCGAGGTTCCGGTAATGTCCCGGTCCGTCGGGTTGGACGCTTCATAGAAGACCGTGATCTGCTCGCCCACCCGCGCGGTGACTTCAAGCTGCATGGGCTCGAAGTCCCAGGCCATGCCGCGACCGGTATTGGCATTAAACCGTACGGTGACGAGTGGTGCATCTTCCGTGGCACCCGGTGCCACTTCAGCCGTCGTCGTGGTGCCGCCAAATCCCGTGACCTGGCAGAACAGACGATAGAGCGGCACGGCAGCAGCCGTCAGCGCAACCATGCAGCTCAGCATAAGCATGCTGGCAAGCACCGTGATGCGTTTTCCGTTGGTGCGGCTCATCTCACCCATGCCGCCTCACCCACCCAACCGGACAATGGTGACGAGATAGAGCAGGATGATGAAACCAAACAGCACGAGCGCAATGGCGATGTTGCGCTTACGTTGCTGACGGGCGACCTGCTGCTCATCGCTCATCTCACAGCACTCCCGAAAGGGCGCGGTCTGCGACCAGCAGGGCAAACACCAGGAAGAGATAGAGGATCGAATACTTGAACATCCAGCGCGCGGATTCGTCGTTGCGGCGGACAAAGACACGCAGCGCGCCGCCGATGAAGATGAGTGAGAGAACACCCGAACCCACGGCGTAGAGAACACCCGCAGCACCCAGAAGCCATGGCGCCAGGCAGAGCGGCAGCATCAGAACACTGTAGAGAACGATCTGGCGGCGCGTGGCTTCCGCACCGGCGACCACGGGCAGCATGGGAATGCCGGCCGCCTCGTAGTCACCGGAACGATAGAGGGCCAGCGACCAGAAATGCGGCGGCGTCCAGAAGAAGATGATGGCAAACAGCGAGATCGACGCCAGCGTGACGTCCCCCGAAACCGCAGCCCAGCCGATCATAGGCGGAAACGCGCCTGCGGCACCGCCGATCACGATGTTCTGGGGCGTGCGGCGCTTCAGCCAGACAGTGTAGACAAAGACATAGAAGGCAATGGCGCCAGCCAGAAGGGCTGCCGCGGTCCAGTTGACCGCCACGCCCATGACCATGACCGAGGCACCGGCAAGCATGATCCCGAACTCAAGCGCGCTGCGCGGGGCAATGCGCCCGGCCGGGAGCGGGCGATGACGTGTGCGGGCCATGATGGCGTCGACATCACGCTCGTACCACATGTTGATGCAGCCCGAAGCACCGGCACCCACCGCAATGCACAACACCGCAACCACGGCCAGAACAGGGTGGATGTCACCCGGTGCCAGAAACAGGCCGACGGCCCCGGTGAACACGACCAGCGACATCACGCGCGGCTTGAGCAGCGCGAAATAGTCGGCCGGCGCCGCATCAAGCGGCGCCGCACCAACGGATGCTGACATGTTCGTATCGGTCGTCATGGCGACGGTTTCCCGACCCCCCGATCAGTGTGCGGACGAACCCGAGGAAGCGCCCATGTAGGGCGGATCCTCGAAAGTGTGGAACGGCGGAGGCGAAGACACCGTCCATTCCAGCGTGGTTGCACCGGCACCCCAGGGGTTGGCGGGGCAAGGACGCCGCTTCAGGACAAAGAGGTCGAACAGCACGGCAAAGAAGATCAGCATGCCAAAGGCCGTGATGTAGGAGCCGTAGGACGACACCAGATTCCAGCCCGCATAGGCATCGGGATAATCGGGAATACGGCGCGGCATGCCGGCCATGCCCAGGAAATGCTGCGGGAAGAACGTGATGTTCACACCGATCAGCGTGATCCAGAAATGGGCCTTTCCGAGGGTCTCGTTGTACTGGTAACCCGACATCTTGCCGATCCAGTAGTAGAACCCGCCGAACAGCGCGAAGACCGCACCCAGCGAGAGCACATAGTGGAAATGCGCGACCACGAAATAGGTGTCGTGCATGGCGCTGTCGACGCCGGCATTAGCCAGCAGAACGCCGGTCACGCCACCAACAGTGAAGAGGAAGATGAAGCCGAGCGCCCAGAGCATTGGCGTGGTGAACTCGATCGAGCCACCCCACATGGTCGCCAGCCAGGAGAAGATCTTCACACCCGTGGGCACCGCGATGACCATGGTCGCCACGACAAAGTAGGCCTTGGTATCGACCCCCATGCCCACCGTGTACATGTGATGGGCCCACACGATGAACCCGACCACGCCGATCGCGACCATGGCATAGGCCATGCCGAGATAACCGAAGATCGGCTTCTGCGAGAAGGTTGAGATGATGTGGCTGACAATACCGAAGGCCGGCAGGATCAGAATGTAGACTTCCGGATGACCGAAGAACCAGAAGAGATGCTGGTAGAGAATCGGGTCACCGCCCAGGGCCGGATCAAAGAAGCCCGTTCCGAAGTTGCGGTCCGTCAGCAGCATGGTGATGGCACCCGCCAGAACCGGCAGGGACAGCAGCAGCAGGAAGGCCGTGACCAGCACGGACCACGCGAACAGTGGCATTCGGTGCAGGGTCATGCCCGGTGAGCGCATGTTGAAGATGGTCGTGATGAAGTTGATCGCGCCCAGGATCGAGGACGCACCGGCCAGATGGATCGCCAGAATCAGACAGTCCACCGCAAGTCCGGGGCTGCCGTAGGTCGAAAGCGGCGCATAGATTGTCCAGCCCGCGCCCGTGCCACCATCGATGAAGACCGAAGCCACGACCAGAATACCGGCAGGCACCAGCAGCCAGAAGCTGATGTTGTTCATGCGCGGGAACGCCATATCGGGCGCGCCGATCATCATGGGCATGAACCAGTTGCCGAAACCGCCGATGAAGACCGGCATGATCATGAAGAAGATCATGATCAGGCCATGGCTGGTGATCAGCACGTTGTAGAGCTGGTGATCGCCACCCAGAATGCCCGCGCCGGGATGGGCAAGTTCGATGCGAATCAGCATCGACATGGCAAACCCGACGAGCCCGAAGACGAACCCGTAGATGATATACATCGTGCCGATGTCTTTGTGGTTCGTCGAATAGAGGTAACGCAACAGACCCGTGGGATGATGATCGTGATGATCGTCGTGGTGGGTGTCGTGGGCGTGGCTTTCGCTCATGTCTGCTTATCCTTCCGCGCGCGGAACGTCGTTCTTCTTGTTCAGTCCTGGTCCGTCGATGCCAGCTCGACTTCGGGCACGATGCCCAGAGCCGCCTGCTGTTCGGCAATCCATGCTTCAAAGTCAGCCGGAGAGCGCACATCCACCATGATCGGCATGAAACCGTGCAACTGGCCGCACAGCTCGGAACACTGACCATAGTAGATGCCGGGTTCGTCGATCTGCATCCAGAAATCGTTCACACGACCCGGGACCGCATCGGTCTTGACGCCTGCCGCAGGCAGCGCCCAGGAGTGGATCACGTCTTCGGAGGTCACCAGGAAATGGACGATTGCACCGGCAGGCAGCACGACCTGCGTATCGGTCGTCAGCAACCTGGCCTGTCCGGGCTCAAGATCGGCATCATCGACCATCAGCGACTCAAACTCCACGCCGTAATCGGGGTACTCATAGGACCAGTACCACTGATGACCGACCGCGTTCACGGTCAGCTCCGCCTGGGGCGGCACGATTTCCTCGAAATAGAGCAGGCGCAGCGAGGGAATCGCGATACCGATCAGAATCAGGATCGGAACACCGGTCCAGAGCACCTCGAGCATCGTATTGTGCGTGTTGCGCGAGGGTTCCGGATTCTTGCTGCGGCGGAACTTCACCATGATGTAGACCATCAGGACCGCCACGAAAGCGGAGATGATGAGCATCATCGGCAGCAGAATCACATCATAGAACCAGTGGATATCCGTCATGATGGGCGAAGCCGCATCCTGGAAACCCCACTGCCAGTCCGTCGAAATGCCTCGGACTTCTGCGTCTTGCGCCAGAACATCGCCCGCACCTGCGAACAACGCCAGCACCGCCACTGCGAACATCAGGAGCGATCTTGTCACTACGTCTCTCCTTTCCACGATGCGGCATGCATACCGGTGCGGATCAACAGCGAAACGCACAACCCGGACCGGCACCAACATGCGCCGTCGCGAGCCCCCTGATCCATGCCGCCAAGGGATAGCCAATTGCGGCGGACCATACACTGGCACACTTGCGTTTCACAAGCCCGTGACGCACGGATTCAGCGCCTGAAAATGAGAGAAATTCGCAGTCTTCCGCCGGTTGGCCTTTCACACCGGTTACACCATATGATCAAGCGTAGAACCCGGAGACGACCCATGAGCCAGAATCCCTCGCCAGACGAGTTGTTTTTCACCCGCAGCGGCATGGATGAAGGCCGTGTGGCGACCCTTGTCGGCGATGCCCTGACCGGTGCCGATGACGGCGAGTTGTTCATGGAGTATCGTCAGGCCGAGGCCCTTGCCTTTGATGACGGGCGTCTGAAAACCGCCAGCTATGACGTCACGCAGGGAATCGGGCTGCGCCGCGTGGTCGAGGAAGCCACAGCCTATGCCCACGCTTCGGAGCTCTCCGAAGCCGCGATTTCGCGTGCGGCAGGCACAGTTCGTGCCGTTGACGGACGCGCGGGCACCCTGGCTGCGGCACCAACCGGCACCAATCGCGCGTTCTATGAGGACGTCAATCCGCTGGCCGAAATGTCCTTTGATGCCAAGGTCAAGCTGCTTCAGGACATCGACGCCTATCTGCGTGACAAGGACGATCGCGTGCGCCAGGTCTCTGCTTCGCTGATGGCGACATGGCAGGTCGTGGCCATCGTGCGCGCCGACGGTTCCAAGGCCACCGATGTACGCCCTCTCGTCCGCCTCAACATTTCAGCGGTTGCCGCAGACGGCGATCGCATGGAAACCGGCAGCCAGGGCACGGGCGGGCGTGTGCTTTACAAGGAATTCGTCCAGCCCGACCGCTGGCAGGCCCAGGCCGATGAAGCCCTGCGTCAAGCCGTGGTCAATCTTGAATCCGTCGCGGCACCAGCCGGCGAGATGCCCGTGGTGCTAGGCCCCGGCTGGCCGGGCATTCTGCTCCATGAAGCCATCGGGCATGGCCTGGAGGGTGACTTCAACCGCAAGAAGACCTCCGCTTTTTCCGGCCTGCTGGGCGAACGCATCGCCGCACCCGGCGTGACGGTCACCGATGACGGCACGATCGGCGACCGCCGTGGTTCGCTCACCATTGATGACGAAGGCACACCGACCAGCAACACGGTGCTGATCGAAGACGGCATCCTGAAGGGGTACATGCATGACCGCATGAACGCCCGCCTGATGGGCCATGAACCCACCGGCAACGGTCGTCGTGAAAGTTACGCCCATCAGCCCATGCCGCGCATGACCA
>CALIUG010000248.1 GCA_938048755.1 uncultured Alphaproteobacteria bacterium | reverse complement strand
CCACAGCGGCACCCAGGGCAACACAAGCTGCAAAGACCACGATCGTCCGGCGCAAGGATACTTCACCCGCAGAAATCCAACACACAGAAAGCGCCGCATAGGCAAGAAAATGGCCAAGCTTGTCAGAGCTTCCGAGGCTTTCAACCTCCGATGGCGGCAGAAACGATGCGATCAGAATGACAAGCAGACAAAGCCAGCCACCAACGCTTGCAACCCGTCGGCACTGCTGAATTCTCAAGGGTCCTGAAGCATGTTGCAGGCCTCGGCAATGCAGGCGATCAGAGCGTCCTTCGTGCGACCGCCATAGCCACCATCGACAGGTCCCGGGTCATAACCACGTGCGGTCAGGCGTTGCTGGTATGCGCGCACAAGTTCATTGCCGCCGATACCGATCGCAGCCTCGAAACCTGCCAGCGCTTCATCCGCGCGTCCCAGGACCGCGAGGATCTGGGCACGTGTGGAGAGTGCGGCGGGTCGGCCCGGCGCCAGAGCAAGTGCGGTCTCGGCATCGACAAGGCCAAGCTGCGGGTTGCCCATCAGCGCGTGAGTCCATGCCCGATCCAGCAGCGCCAGAACCGAACCAGGATCGATTGCCAGGGCCGCCTCGTAGTCAGACATTGCCCGATCATAGTTGCCAAGGATCGTGTTGGACCAGCCTCGGTTGGTCATGGCGACGGAGTCAAAGGGATCTGCAAGCAATACGCGGTCATAGTCAACCAGGGCTTCTGCGTGACGGCCCAGCGCAGAATAGGTGTTGGCGCGCGCAAGGTAGAGAGGCGGGAGATCAGGCTGCAGCCCCAGCGCCACATTGTAATCTTCCAGGGCTCCAACCAGTTCACCCTGATTGAACCGTGCATTGCCACGGCCATAGGCAGCGGCAGCATTCAGCGGGTCGAGCTGAAGTGCTTCGTTGAGATCCTCCAGACCATGCTGATTTGCACCCACGGCAACCAGAATGTTGCCACGGCTCGATAATGCCGCCGACTTGGTGGCTGGGCTAAGATCGCCCTCATCTATGCACAGCGTGAAGGCGTCGATGGCCGCCTGCACCTCGCCGGCACGCCAAGCCTCCCCCCCGGCACTGCACATCGTCACATCTTCAGCAAGAACCGATGAACCGATCATCGTCAGCGGTACGACCAGCGCCATAGCAGCAAGAAAACGTTTCACACCATAACTCCTGATTTCTCCTCGATGATATACCATGTCGCGCAGGGACAGGTTAGGCCTCGCCAGCCCTGACATGGACAAATTTCGGGGTTTTATCGCGCCTGACATGTGATCTGCGTGCCGGTTTTCGTCAATCTTCCACGGTCGCTCTCAATCCAGGGGTTGAATCGTGTTTACCCAGCAGACGCGGCAGCCTTGTTCTGGTGATGATCATGAGAGGGCGTTCGAGGACGTCCAGATTGCGTTTCGCCTGTTGGGCGAAGATACCGAAACCTTGAATTCCGTTGCCCACATTCTGGCCGTTGCCGGCAACAACGAAAAGGCCATGGAGGTTTTCGAGCGGATCATGCACTTGTCAGCAGCCAGCGCCATCTCACGCTATCAGGCCGTTCTGGGTGCCAGAGGATACTATTCCGGCGATGCAGACGGCATCTATGATGCTGTAACGCGCGATGCGCTTTCGGCCTGCATTCGGGATGCCTGCAACGCATGGAGCCTTCAGGATCAGGACAATCCCCGTCTGGCTATCTGAAGCGTTGCGTTACGACACGCAGCGACAGATGCAGCATGTTCAGCTCTCCCTTGTTGGGCACGGTCGCTGGCCGCGCCGCAGGAGAAGCTGGTTGAGATTGGCGTGAAGCAATCCTCATCCAAGGAAGTGCAGCACGCCAGGGACTAGTTGCCGATCCTGAGCGCCGCCAACAAACCGTCGATGTCGTCGCAGACATGGATGCCCAGGCGGGCCAGGTCATCGCTGACATCGACCGGCGCCGACGCTTCAGGACTGTCCTGGTTTAGCTTGCCGCCCATGGCGATCGGAATTGCAAGGTCGCGTGCCTGGAATTCGCGCTGCAGCCGCTTCGCGTAATCGAGCGCCATGCCATTGTGCGTGGACACGAGGACCGCCTTGGCACCGTGCCGCTGCGCCAATTCGGCGAAGGTATCGGGGTCGACGTCGACGCCCGCCACAATCGGTTCAATATCCAGCGCCCGCAAAGCCTCGACCACCAGATCGAGAGCGTATCCGTGAATGTCGGTCGAGCCGACGACCGGCTTGATGTGGCGCGTATTCGGCGTGGCCCTAGCCGAGAAGGTCGCCTGGACCCGGCTGCGTCGTGCCACGAGGTCACGATAGGTGTCGGTGGGAATCAGCGGCTGGACGCCGTCAGCCTCGGCCCGCGGAACGTCGCCGGCGGCATATCTGGCCTCGATCTCGCGCGGCCCCATGCGGCGCGCGGCAAGAAGTACCTGAAGCGGGTCGGCCATGTCGACGCCGAGCTCGGCGAAGCCCGCCATGATGTTGTCATGGAAACGACGGCCACCGGCGACCAGCCGCGCGCTGAGTGCCTCGATATGGGACCAGTCGATCGAGTCCATCAGCTCGTTGGCCTGTTCGGCGATACGCCGGGTGATGGCGTGTACGTCGACGATCTCCTGCCAGGTCGGCGCACGGACCGCCTCGGTAACCGGGGTCGGATTGATCGGGACGCCGCTCCCGCAGCGCACCTGGGCCAGAATCAGATAAAGCATGTCGGTGACCAGGACCGCATGGTTCGTCTCGATGTCAGCCGTATAGGCCGTCGTGTCACCGTAGTAGGCCGAGTTCATCGCCCCGTCCGGCTTGATGGATTCAAGCGCCAGAACCATGGCTGCCTTGACGATCGGGCTGCGCGTCAGTCCGCCATAGCTGATCGAAAGGCGCGCGCCGACGATCTGGTCGACGATCGTGCGTTCGAACAGGGCCCAGCCGATATAGGAGCAGTAGTCGTCGAACTGGGCGCAAAAGCCATCGTCCAGATAGGACGAAACCATGGCGTCGTTGTCGACATGCGCGGCCATCACGCCAAGCGCCTTGACCATCTCGGCCATCTGTTCGACATCGTCGCCCGGCCAACCGGGATAGCGCCAGTTGAACTGCGACATGTTGCCGACGTTGTTGACGCCGGCCTCGATGGCACGGCATGCGTTGGCAACCGACATCGGTGTACCGATCATCATGTCGCCAAGGCCAGGCTGAATAGGCACGGTCTCGGCCGTGGCGCGCCAGTCCTCGGGCGTCTCGAGCATGGGCCCGGTTTCCTTCGCCGCCTGGCCCCAGAACTCCGGCGGCAGGCCCATCCGCCGGTCGGCGTTCATGTTGTAGCGATCGATACGGAAACCGCGCCGGTCGGTTTCGTCGTGAATGCAGCGCAGCGCCTCGGCAGTATCGGCCCAGGTCTGCATGCCCAGGTTCATGCTCGTCATGATTGGGCGACCCTCGGCGTGCATTTTCTGTCGATAGGCGCGTTCGGAGCGAACGCCGTGCTCGCGGCACAACAGGCTGACACCCATCGTGAACTCGTTTCCCAGGCGTCGTCCCTCGGCGACAAGACCGCGACCGTCGGGCAAGTCGGCATGCAGGAGCGGACGGTCTGGATCGTAGTGCATGGCGGTCGTTCTCCTTAGCTTGATGCCAGCTTAGCTGACAGAACACGCACACTTAAACCACCCGGTCTCCAGGCTCTCTTGCCGGACCCTGCTGGCCTGCCCCACCTCTACCCCATGGCGGGCAGAGGCGAGGTCACGGGCGTTGAGAATGCCTGACAAACCACGGGATCACTTGATGCATAGAGCGATTGAGAATCAACGCGAGGAAACTGTCTTGCGGTCCTCACGTTCCAGGCAACCAGAGATATAGGGGATCAGAATCACGTTAGCGCCAGTTTTCCGATAGAAAAGAGGCGCTAAATATCTGATTTAGCGCCTCTTTTTAATGGTAGCGGAGGAGGGACTTGAACCCC
>CALIUG010000247.1 GCA_938048755.1 uncultured Alphaproteobacteria bacterium | reverse complement strand
GCGAACGCCCGGCGCTTGAGAGAACAAACAAGAATCAGCCCGTCAGCACCCGCTCGATCACCGCTTCGGCGTGTTTCGTATAGAATCCGTAATCGAAGATTTCCTCGATTTCGGCGTCCGAAAGCTTGGCGGTGACCTCTTCGTCGGCCTTCAGGCGGTCGAGGAACTTGCCGCCCTCGTTCCAGGTCGCCATGGCGTTATTCTGGACGAGGCGATACCCGTCCTCACGGCTGACACCGGCCTGGGTGAGCGCAAGCAGGACCCGCTGGGAAAAAACGAGGCCGCCCAGGCGGTCCAGATTGGCCATCATCGCATCGGGATAGATCACAAGACCATCGACCACGCTTGTCAGGCGCGCCAGTGCAAAATCGAGCCCCGTTGTGGCATCAGGACCGATATTGCGTTCGACGGAAGAGTGGGAAATATCCCTCTCATGCCACAGCGCAACATTTTCGAGGGCAGGCACGACAGCAGAGCGCACCAGCCTGGCCAGACCGGTCAGGTTCTCGGTCAGGATCGGATTGCGCTTATGGGGCATGGCCGAGCTGCCCTTCTGCCCCTTGGTGAATTCCTCCTCGGCCTCGCGCAGTTCGGTGCGCTGGAGATGGCGGATTTCGGTCGCCAGGTGTTCGATCGACGACGCCACCACGGCCATGGCAGCAAAAAACGCGGCATGGCGGTCGCGTGCGATGACCTGGGTGGAAACCGGTTCCACGGCCAGGCCCAGCTTTTCGGCGACATAGGCCTCCACGCGGGGATCGACCGTGGCGAAGGTCCCCACGGGACCGGAAATGGCGCAGGTCGCAATCTCTTCGCGCGCGTTGACCATGCGCTTGCGGGCACGCTGGAACTGGGCGTGGAAACCCGCCAGTTTCAGGCCGAAGGTCGTGGGTTCGGCATGGATGCCGTGGCTGCGCCCGACGCAGGGTGTGAGCGCATGTTCGCGGGTGCGGCGCTCCAGAGCAACGAGCAGGGCATCGATATCCTCGATCAGGATGTCGGCAGCCTGGGTCAACTGCACGGCAAAACAGGTGTCGAGCACATCCGATGACGTCATGCCCTGATGCATGAAGCGCGCTTCTTCGCCGACATACTCGGCAACATTGGTCAGAAACGCGATGACATCGTGTTTGGTTTCGCGTTCGATCTCGTCAATGCGATCCGCATTGAAATTGCCACGGTCGCGCAGCGCCTTCGACACGCCCTGGGGAATCGTGCCCATCTCCTCCATGGCCTCCGCGGCCAAGGTCTCGATTTCCAGCATGATGCGGAACTTGTTGTCAGGCTCCCAGATCGAAGCCATGGGGGCGCGTGTGTAACGTGGGATCATGGATTGCTGAGCTCATCAGATGAATCGGAGGGTGAGACTAGCACGCAGACCGCCTCTGCACATGGGCGTGCATTGCCGGTCCTGGGGATTCCCGGCATAGTATGAACAGGCGGCGGCGCGCTATCCTGTTCCGTCGTTCAAGGGGCCCTGAAAAACAGCAGGAATCGAATTGTGCAAACAACATTTTCAGACTTTGTCGGGACCGGTAACGTCCAACATCTTCATCAGCTGAGCGACAGACAACGGCGCGAGCTTGGCGATGAACTCGCAGCCTTGACCCATGACCTCGGCGCGCCCCGCCACGCTGCGGATGATCTGGCAAGCGGCGCCTCGGGAACCTATAGCTTGTGGTCTTCCGAATGCATTTCTAATTCTCATGAGGCCTCTGCAAGTGCGGGCACGTACACGGTCAACCAGCCTTGTGGTGTACAGGACTGTGCGCATGATCTGGCATCCGGCGCATCGGGAACCTACAGCGTTTGGTCTTCCCAATGCATTTCTAATTCCCATTAGGCTTCTGCAAGCGCGGGTACCTGCAAGGTGAACCAACCCTGTGTGGCGCATGACTGAACGCACGCGGCATCCGAAAACGGGCCCACTTCGCCTCAGCTGTGTCGGATATCGGCGGTGCCAGCATTAACTAAACCTTGAAAGCCGGTGGTACTGCAAGGTGCCACCGGCGTTCTTGCCGAGGTGTCATGAAACGGGGCTGGATGGAGCGGATACTGGTCGGGTTGCTCGCCATTTGGGTTTTGACGCCCGCACATGCCGAAACCTATCTGCTTTCGACCGGTGCGCCGATCAACCATCCCTGGGGCTTTGGTGCGCGCCTCTGGGCCGATTTGGTGGCCGAACGCACGGAGGGTCGGATTGTCTTTGATGTCGTCCCTGATGCGGTTGCTGCCGGTGAGGGCGGCGAACTGGAGTTTTCCGCACTCAGCCGTGGCGTGATCGACCTTGCGGTTGGTTCCTCCCTCATCTGGTCTCGTGATGTCCCCTCGCTTGGCCTGTTTGCGCTGCCTTGCCTGGTGACCAACGAGCAGGAGCTCGAGGAGATCGTCACCAGCACCATTGGCGAGCGTCTGTTCATCGATATCCGTGGTTTCAATGTTGTGCCGCTGGCCTGGGGCGATGCCGGCGCTTATGTCATCGCAAGCCGGTCCGGTCCGCTCGATCACAGTGAAGACCTTGCCGGAATCAGTCTGCGTGTTCCCGAAATCGGACCGGTACGCCAGGCTTTCACGATGCTGGGCGTCGATGCGATCGCCGCATCACCCCGTCAGGCCCTGTTGCAGATGCGCCTTGGCATGATCGACGGCAGCGTGGGGCGCCTTGCTGACATGAATGCCGAACCGGACCTGCCGGAAGCCTATGACACGTGGACACGCTGGCCCTGCGTGGCCGAGCCCCTGATCTTTGCCGTGAACCGGGATCTCTGGGCGCAATGGAGTACGGAGGACCGCGTGATTGTCGGCCAGGCCGCCCTGGAAGCAGCGATTGCCCAGGCCGAAGCCGCCCGTATCCTGGCGCGCAACCAGGGCGCGGTTCTCGAATGGGATGATGTTGTCTTTGTCGATGTCACGCGTTCTCACGCCCTGAAGCTCGCTCAGGAACTGGAACCGATTTTCTATGAGTGGGCGGGCGACGTCGGTACCGATTTGGTTCGCGACGCGCAGGCTGTGCTCGATGCGCGTTCACCCTGACTTGGCGTAAAGTTGAAAACGCACACATGGACGTTGCGAGGGCTCGTCGACATATTGACGCCATGATAAAAGCAGCACCGATTTCCTGGACGCGCCGTTCTGCGCTTGGCCTGACCCTTGGCGGGATGAGTACACTTACCCTGCGTCCTGCGCTGGCCGACTGGCCCGATGTCATCGACGAACGCTGGATGCTCCACGACCCCACGAGTGCGCTTGTTGTCGATCACGAAGACTGGACGCAGTTTCTGCGGCGCTACCTTCAGCTTGACGACAACGGTGTCGCGCTGGTGCGCTATGATGAGGTCAGTGATGCGGATCGCGGACAGCTCCGCGACTACATCGCCCGTTTGTCGGCGCTCGACTTCGCCGGGCTTAGTCGCAGCGAACAGCTCGCAGCCTGGATCAATCTCTACAATGCGGCGACGGTCGAGGTGATCCTCCAGGACTACCCCGTCGAGAGCATCCGTGACATCACAGAAGGGCTCCTGTCGTTCGGGCCGTGGGGCAGGGACGTCGTCACCGTCGACGGTCAGGACCTCAGTCTGGATGACATCGAACACGGCATCCTGCGGCCGATCTGGCAGGATCCCCGCATCCATTTTGTCGTGAACTGTGCATCCATCGGCTGTCCGAACCTTGGCCACAGTGCCTATGAGGGCCGTGATATCGACGAACGCATGGACCGGGCCACCCATGTCTATATCAACAACCGACGCGGTGCCGATCTCGACCTTCAGGGCCGACTGATCGTCTCAAGCCTGTTCGACTGGTACGATGATGACTTCGGGCGAAACGAGGATGAGATCATCGACTATATCCGCGGTTATGCTGTTGAACCGCTGACAGGGCTGATGGCAGGAGCCACGGAAATCGAGGATTACCGTTATGACTGGGCGCTCAACGATGCCTCCGGCATGGCCTGGCCCGACGCCCGCCACAAGGGTAGCGAAAGCTACACGCCCGAGGCCCAGGCCGAAGCTCAGCAGGCGCTCGAGGAAACCTCGTCCGACGATGACACGGCGGGCTCAAGGCGCGGCAGCGACACGATCGACCCTGATGACTTCCTCGATATGAACTGATCGCCTTTGCCTTCCGCCGGTCTGCGTCTTGTTTGGGTGGTTGTCGCGCTGGTGCTGTTGGCGGCTTCGGTTATCCAGCGGGAACTGGCCCAGTACTTCCCGTGGGGCGCCCCACAGGATCATCATGCCGTTTACACGCTGGTCTCGGTGCTGGTCCTGGCTGGTGGTTTCTGCCTTCTCATCCCCGCATTGATCCGTCGCTCGGAAGCGGTTTCGCTGCCCGCGCTTGCCTTGGTGCTTCTGGCCGGACTCCTGATGCGGTTGCTGCTGTTTGGCACGGAGCCGGCACTGGAGGATGATTCCTATCGGTATCTCTGGGATGGCCTCTTGGTGGTGGAGGGCTTCGATCCCTATCGCCATACGCCTGAACAGGCGCTGGCGAACGATCACATCCCCGCGCATGCCCTGGCCTATGAACATCGCCTTGCCGTGGAACGTGTGAACCATCCCTGGCTGCGAACACCCTATCCGCCTCTGGCACAGGCAGGCTTTGCGCTGGCGGCATGGATAGAACCCTTCAGCCTGGATGCCTGGCGCGCCGTGGTTCTGGCGGCTGAGGCAGTGACGCTGGTTCTCCTTCTGCACCTCCTTCAGGCGTTGGGGCGATCACCACTGTGGCTGGCGCTATACTGGTGGAATCCCCTGATCGTGCGGGAGTTTGCAGGGGCTGCGCATATGGACGCGTTGTTGATGCCCCTGCTTGCCGGTGCTGCGCTCCTGATGGTCCGGCAGCGATGGCGCGGTGCTGCTGGTGCTCTGGTGCTGGCGGCCGGGGTCAAGCTTTGGCCGATTGTGTTGTTGCCCCTTGCGCTGTTGCGCTTGCGCCTTCGCCCGTGGGTCATGATCGGCACCTATGTTGCGGTTCTGATTGCCCTTGTCCTTCTGCTCCTGCCCATGCTCGAAACGGTCCTGACGCCCAGTTCGGGCATCGCGGCGTTTGCAGAGCGGTGGCAGATGAACGGTGCTGTTTTCGGGGTGCTGGCAGAACTTGCCGGAGACGTCGGAATCGCGCAGTCCTGGGTGCGATGGTTCATTGCGGCAAAGGTTGGTCTGTTGGCGCTGTATCTTGCCTGGCGCGAACCCGACCAGACATCCGCCTGGGTCTGCAGGATGCTGGCCGTGACGGCAGCCTTGCTCCTGCTCAGCCCCACCGGTTTTCCCTGGTATGCCTCCTGGGTCATCGTTCTCATGGTCGCCTGTCCTGTCATGCCGCTTCTGTGGCTCACCGCACTCTTGCCGCTCTACGAATTGCGGTTTGTGTTCGATGATATGGGGCAGGCAAAGGTGTTCCACGACTGGATTGTCTGGCTGCAGTTCGGGCCTATCTGGCTGGGGATCCTGGTGATGGGGTGGCGGCAACGCGCTAGGTTGAAGGTATGAGACGTGACCATCGCATCGCCGTCATCATTCCTGCGCTCGATGAAGCAGGAAGCATTGCCGGCGTGGTGCGCTCCCAGCCCGACTGGGTTGATTCCGTGGTGGTGGTCGACAACGGATCCATCGACGGAACGGCCGCGGAGGCGCACGGCGCGGGAGCCACCGTGATTCAAGAGGCGCGACGCGGCTATGGCGCAGCCTGTCTGGCAGGCCTGCATGCGGTGTCGGATTTTCCCATTGTTGTCTTCACCGATGGTGACGGAGCCAACGATCCCGGAGACATGGCGGCTCTGGTCGATCCGCTTCTTGCCGGTGAGGCAGACCTGGTCATCGGGTCCCGCGTTCTTGGAGAGGTCGAACATGGTGCGTTGGGGGCGGTGCAACGCTTCGGCAATGCTCTGTCATGCAGTCTCATGCGTCTGCTCTGGCGGCGGCGTTTTACCGATCTGGGCCCCTATCGTGCCGTCACCCAGGAGGCATTGGGCAAGCTCAACATGGAAGAGCCAGCCATGGGATGGACGATCGAAATGCAGGTCAAGGCCTTGCGCAGGGGGTTGCGCGTTGTCGAAGTCCCCGTTGCATGCCGAAGACGTGTTGCCGGCCGATCAAAGATTTCGGGCTCGGTAATCGGTTCCATGCGCGCTGGAACGCGAATTCTCTACGTGATCTTCAGGGCGCGTCTGGTTGGCGGTTAGAGATCAGCGAATAGTCAGGCGCGCTTCGCCCAGGCCCACGACATCACAGACGGCCGTTTCGCCAGAAGCGATCGGCATGGCGGGGATCAGGGAACCGGTCAGCACGACCTGACCGGCAAGAAGCTGCTGCCCGCGGTCATGCAGGGCATTGGCAAGCCAGGCCAGGGCAGCCAAGGGATGGCCCATGACATCCCGGCCGAATCCTTCGCCCTTGTAGTCTCCGGCAATGGTTGTCGTGCCACGCGCACTCTCAAGGTCGAGCTTCCGCCAGTCGGCGATTTCGGGGCCCACGACAATACCGCGCTGGAAGAAGTCATCGGCGATGAACTCGGGCACGCTCATGGCGTCGCGGTCGGGATAGCGCATTTCCGCCAGCTCGATGGCGGCAAAGCAGGTCGCCACGTGGTCACCGATGCTGCTCACATCGTGGCCGCCCTCTCGTGCCGGAACGTCGCTGGCCATGCGCACACCGATCTCGCATTCCACGACCGGGTTGTGGGTTGCCGATGCCGCAAGCTCCGCCGGGCTGGTCAGGATGTTGCCCCCCATCACCGCGCCACCGGCGGGACTGTCGATGCCCAGCATTTCCTGCATGGTGGCGGTCGTGCAGCCGACTTTCCAGCCGCCCAGTGTCTCACCTGCGGCTTGGCGCTGAGCGATGATGGCATCCTGGATTGCATAGCCTTCGGCCTGGTCCTGCGGGCGCTGGTCGCCGTCCAGGCGCGGGCAGGGGCCGATGGCATCACGTGCCGCAATCATAGCAGCGGCGGCGTCTGCGATGGTTTCGGGTGTCATTTGGTTTCCCCCATACGGCCATGGATACGGCGCGTGGCCGTCACGGTGAAGATCGAGAGCACCAGCATCAGGGCTGACAGGCGATAAAGCCAGACCACCAGACCCTGATCCATGAGATAGCCAAAGACCGGTGGGGCGATGGTGGACCCGGCATCCATGCCCACGGTCATGAAGGCAAAGACCTTGCCGGTCTGGCCCGCGGGGGTCACCTTGCGCACGATCAGGTCGCGCGATGGCGTGACGATCCCAGCGCCGATGCCCGCGGCCGCAATCAATCCGTAGATCAACCAGACACCGCCGCTGACCTCGCCCACCAGGAAAATGCAGATGGCTGCGATGGTGAAGCCCAGAACGGCGACCTGACCGTGGCGCACCGTACGATCGGCAATGACCCCACCAATCAGGATGCCAAGGGCGGTGAAGCCGAAGAACACGCTGAGCGCGAAGGTCCCCTGGGCTTCGGGGATGCCGTGATGTTCGAAGAGGGATGCCGGCAGGAAGCTGTCGAAGCCCCAGAACGAGATGGTCGTGAACAGGAAGAACAGGAAACACATCAGGATCGGCAGGGTCATCAGCAGACGGAAGCCCCGCTGCCGAGCATCCGTCTTGTCCTGCTCTGCCGCACCCTGGGCACGGTCATCACGCAGGTCGCTCTGGTTGATGAGCATCAGAGCGGCGACGCAGAGGCCCAGTGCGCCCAGCACGATCAACGCCATACGCCAGTCCCCGTAGAGGATGGAAAGACCAATCACGGCTGGGGTCAGCGCGAACCCCAGATAGCCGGAGAAGGTATGGACACTGAAGGCGCGTCCCAGCCACGCCTTGGGCACGGTTGCCGACAGGATGGTGTAGCCGCAGGGATGAAAGACCGTGTTGCCGAGCCCGGCAAGCGCGGCAAACACCAGCAACTGCCAATAGGCCTGGGCAAAGCCGAAGCCGATGGTGGCAAGCGAAAGCAGCGTCAGCCCGGTAATCAGGACATAACGAGCCGGAACCTTGTCCACCAGAAACCCGACCGGGAGTACTGCAACGGCCGAGACGATTGACATGGCCGCCAGCACAACACCGACCTCGACATAGTCGAT
>CALIUG010000246.1 GCA_938048755.1 uncultured Alphaproteobacteria bacterium | reverse complement strand
CAATCCGAACACGTGTCAGGCATCAGTCCGGGCTGAACATCAAGTTCGACGATGACCGAACCTATTTGAAACACCTGCGTAAACACCACTTCTCTTGTCATCGTCGAACTTGATTCGACGATCCATGCACCGCTGTTTGCGTGCGTCCTAATCCTCGGAATGGAACGCAAACTTGAATGCGATGACGCTACTCTTTGTGGGTCAGCGTTTCTGGTCGCTCCATTCGGTATCGTAGATGCCCTGGATATCGCCCTCGTCGCGCACGTATTCCCGTGACGCGTCACGACTTGGGTTCCAGTCCCAGGGTGCGCGTTTGCCTTTTGCCAGGGCTCTGTGGAGGAATAGCCGGCGTTGCTGGCTTTCCAGCACCTTTTCCCGGAACGCAGCGGGATTCCATTGGGCCAGAACTTCAACCAACAGTTCGGCTTCGATCTCCCTCACCGCATCGGTGCCGGCCAGATTGGTCAACTCGTCGGGATCGGCTTCGAGATCGAACAGGACCGGCGGGTCATCCTCCCCATAGAGGTACTTCCAGCGGCCGCGCTTGACCATCATCAGAGGGAATTCGGACCCTTCACCACAATACTCGCTGTAGACAACATCGGGCCAACCCTCGGTGCTGCCGCCGGCAAGTCCGGCCATGCCGGCGCCATCGATCTCGCTCACCAGCTCCGGCATGGCGCCATCCCCCGCCCATTCCAGGAACGTCGGGAAGAGATCCAGAAGCGAGACATTCTCCTTCACGCGACGAGGCTGATACATGCCCGGCGCATGAACGATCATGGGCACACGCACCGACCATTCGTGGAAGCTCATCTTGAACCACATGCCGCGCTCACCGAGCATGTCGCCATGGTCGGCGGCCAGCACGATGATCGTGTTGTCCTTCTCGCCGATCGCTTCGAGCGTATCGAGAACACGCCCGACCCGGTCGTCCAGCCAGGACATCACGGCATAGTAAGCGCGTCGGGCGCGGCGAATGTCGGCAGCACCGATCTCGTCCATGTGTCGCCCGGTCGTGTAGTAAAGCCGACGGCTGTGGGCATCACGTTCCTCGAGCGGAATGTCGCCGACCCTGGGGTCGTCGATCTCGTCATCGCTATAGAGGTCCCAATGGCTGGGCGGCGCCAGATAGGGGTCGTGCGGCGAGATGAAGCTGGTTGCCAGGAAAAACGGCTTGCCGTCGCCCCGGTCGGCATGGTCGTGGAGCCAGCGACAGGCTTCGACGGTGACCTCTTCGTCATAGTTTGTGTTGACGCTGCGCCGCCAGGGTCCGGCATCGAGTACTGCGCGCATGGAGTGGTACCAGGGCACCCAATAGGTCGCGCCCAGTGACCAGTCCGTGACCCAGGAGAAGTCGGAGGGGTAGACGTCGGTGGTGACGCGATCCTCAAAACCGTGAAGCTGGTCGGCACCGATGAAGTGCATCTTTCCCGAAAGGCAGGTGTGATAGTCCATGTCGCGCAGGTAATGCGCGAAGGTCGGTATCTCCGAAGGGAATTCGTTGGCGTTGTCATAGGCGCCGATCTTGCTCGGCATCCTGCCCGACATCAGGCTGAACCGCGCCGGCGCACAGATGGGGTAGTTGCAATAGGCGTTTTCGAAGACGACGCCCTCGCCCGCCAGGCGCTCGATATTGGGTGTCCGGCAAACCCCGCCGCCATAGGGCTTGAGTACCTGCGGTGCGAGTTGGTCCATCATGAGATAGAGAATGTTCGGTTTCCTGGACATGGTGCCCTCCCCTGCAAGTCCAGGCTTCTGGTAACCCGGCGCTGCATCAGAATAAACTGCACGGAAACAACCCGAGTGTCACAATGAAGCTGCCAGATAGCCTGTGGGCGACAAGCGCCACACCACCCGCTGACACGCCAGCCCTTTCCGGAAAACACGGTGCTGATGTCGTCGTGATCGGCGGCGGCTTCACAGGCCTTTCCACGGCCCTGCATCTGGCCGAAGCCGGAAAGTCGGTCATTGTGCTGGAAGCTGGTGAGCCAGGCTGGGGCGCATCGGGCCGCAACGGTGGTCAGGTCAATCCCGGCTGGCGCATGTTGCCTTCGGAAATCACGGCAAAGTATGGCCGCAACCGCGGCCCCGCCGTTCTCGACATGCTGAACAAGGCCTGTGATGTGGCGTTTGACGTGATCAAACGGCACGACATCGACTGCGATGCCGAGCGGCCGGGCTTTGTGCATGCCGGGTTTGGTCAGACCGGCAAGGTTTTCCTGGATGGCTGGATCAAGGAATGGGGCGAGCTGGGTGTCAGGATAGAGCGCCAAGATCGCGCCAGCCTGAAAGCCCTGATCGGGACCGAATTCTATCCCTTTGCCATGCGCGATCCGCGCGGTGGCCACCTGCAGCCGCTTTCCTTCGCCCGCGGTCTGGCGCGCACGGCCATTGCCAAGGGCGCAACGGTCCACGGCAACAGCAAGGTCGATGCGATCCACGAAGCCGGCGCGGGGTGGCGTGTCATCACCGATGGCGGCGAGGTTGAGGCTGAACACGTCGTGATCTGCACCAACGCCTATTCAGACACGCTGTGGCCCGATCTGCGCAAAACCGTCATTCCGGTGACAACCTTTGTTGCGGCAACCAAGCCCCTGGACGCAGGCAGGCTTGCAACCATTCTTCCCGGCCGTCATGCGGTCGCCGAGACGCGCCGTGCGCTTCATTACTTCAAGCTGGATCGCGACAACCGCTTCGTGATTGGTGGCCGCGGCAACTTCACGAACCTCAAGGAACCAGGATCGACCGAGCACCTGAAGAGAACCGCACGCGAGATCTTTCCCGCACTAGAGGGCATGGAATGGGAATACGGCTGGGGCGGTCAGGTTGCCGTGACACCGGACCACACGCCACGTCTCTTCAAGCTGGCCAACAACGTGCATGCCGGGATGGGCTTCAACGGACGGGGCGTTGCGATGTGCACCATGTTCGGAACCCAGCTGACCCGCGCGGTCCTGGGCGAAGACACCGACATGCCGATCGAACCCATCGACATCGTGCCCAACCACGCCTTCCGGCAACTAGGCATCACCTGGCATCTGGCGACCGGACGCCTGCTTGACCGGCGCGATGTTCAGGACACCACGGCCTCGCTGGCCTGAGCAACCGGTTCGGTCGGCAGGTAGGTTCGCGCCGCCATCTCCTTGACCCAGCCACGGAACGCGGCAACTGCAGGCCGTTCCAGTGACTGGGGAACGCAAACGAAGTAGACGCGGCAGTCAAGCTGGAGCGTCAGGTCAAACGGTGCGACCAGCCTTCCCCGGGCTAGGTCGTCGATCACCAGTGCGCGCGGCATCAGCGCAACCCCCCGGCCCATGGCTGCAGCTTCAAGCGCCATCACCGCGACATCGAAATGGGGACCGCGGCTGACATCGACACCCTCCACGCCTGCGGCCTTCAGCCACATCGACCAATCGGGCACGGCACCGAGATAACCCCAGCTCTCATCATGCAGGAGCGTGTGATGGGCCAGATCCTCGGGTCGTGTGAGGGGATGTTCGCCCTCCAGAAGGGAGGGATTGCAGACCGGCGTCATGTAATCCTGTGACAGTGCCTCGGCATGCAGACCTTCATAGTTTCCAGCGCCGTAACGCAACGCGATATCGGCCTTCTGCTGATGGAGATCGATAACGTTCGACGAGCTGGAGAGATGCACATCAAGGTCCGGATAGGAATCCTGGAACGCCTGGAGATTGGGCAGCAGCCACTTTGCCGCAAGGGTCGGATCGGCAGTGATAACGAGGCGCGATTCATGGTCGAGCATCGACAGGCGCGAAACGGAGTATTCAAGGGTTGAAAGCCCTTCGGCCAGGCCAGGCAGGAGCAGGTGGCCGGCCGCGGTCAGTTCGAGAGCACGGTGGCGACGGCGGAACAATTCGTGCCCCAGGCGCTCTTCCAGGCCCCGCACCTGATGGCTGACTGCAGCAGCAGTCACACTGAGTTCTTCGGCGGCCTTGCTGAAGCTCAGGTGCCGGCCGGCGGCTTCAAAGGCGCGCAAGGCATTGAGGGGAAGATTGGCAATCGACATGGGCCGATCTTACACGAGAAAAACTATCGTGAAAGCTTAGAACATCTCCTTTGAACAATTCGGGCCGAAACCCTAAATCTCCTATCAGACAACGACGCAAAGCGTCACAACAAGAAGGAGCAAGCGCATGAACACGATCCTCGATCAAGGAATCCTTGGCCACCCGGCATCGCCGCACACCTATTGGGCCGGTGACGTCAACGTCACCCCGATGCGCTCCGCACCGCCCCTGCGCAGTCGCAATCGCGGTGATCTCGGCCGGTCGTCAGCGCATTGTGGAACGCGCTGACCAAGGGTTGATCCAAGCCACAAGGCAACCGGGGCGGTTCAGAATTGAGCCGCCCCTTTTCTTTGTCTGGAAGTCTTCTTGCAAGCTAGTCGTCTGCCGTCGCACCGCCTTCAGCCTTGCGCCGGGCAATGAAGCCCGTGAGTTCCTCGCGGACCGCAGGGTCCATGGCAGGTTCTTCGTACTCTTCCAGCAACTGCTTGTAGACCAGGTGGGCGCGTTGGGTGGCGTCGCGTGCGCCGTCCTGTTCCCAGGTTTCGAAGTTGCGCCAGTCTGACAACACCGGCTCATAGAACGCGGTTTCGTAGCGATCGAGTGTGTGCTGGGTACCAAAGAAGTGGCCACCGGGCCCGACATCGGCCATGGCCTCCACGGCAAGCTCGGACTCCGAGAAGTCGACGGGTTCCAGCGACTTCATGAGGGTCTGGACCATCTCGAGGTCGATCACGATCTTCTCGAAGGAAGCACGCAGCCCGCCTTCGAGCCAGCCAAAGCTGTGCATGATCATATTCGTATGCCCCATGACCGTCGCCCAAAGCGACATGGCGCCTTCATAGGTCGACTGGGCATCGGGCCAGTTCGACGCATTCACATTGGATGAGCGATAGGGAAGCTTGTACCGGCGCGCCATCTGGCCGCCCAGCAGCGCTGCCTTGACATACTCGGGTGTGCCGAAGGCGGGTGCGCCCGACTTCATATCGACGTTGCTGGTGAAGCCGCCATAGACCACCGGCGTGCCGGGATTGACCGTCTGGCAGAAGGCCAGCCCAGCCAGCGCTTCTGCATTCTGCTGGGTCAGCGCACCGGCAATGGAGACCGGAGCCATGGCGCCTGCCAGCGTGAAGGGTGTGACCACGACAGGCTGATTGCGTCGCGACATCTCGATCATGCCGAGCAGCATGGGAATATCGAGCTGGAGCGGTGAATTGCAGTTGACCACGGTCCAGAGACTGGGTTCACGCAGCAGGGTTTCTTCGTCGATGCCGCGTGCGATACGCACCATCTCGATGGCATCAAGGATCTTGCGCCGGCCCAGCGAGTAGCCAAACGCGATCTTGTCGGTGATCAGAAGCTGCTCCCCGACGATGTCGAGATAGCGGACGTTGGGCGGTACCTCGACGGGTTCCAGCATGGGCGTGCAGCCGTGAACGGCATTGATGACCTGGGCAAGGCGCAGAAGATCGCGATAGTCCTTCAGGTTGCCGCTGCGCCGGCCACCCTCGATATCCGAAACATTGGGATTGCCTGCGACGGGGAAGAAGTTGATGTGATTTCCCCCCAACACGCGGCTGCGATCAGGGTTACGCGCATGAAGAGTCCATTCGGCCGGAGCCTTGGCGACAGCCTCCTCGATGAAACCCCGCTCAAAGCGAACGCGTTCCTCACCATCCGTGACAGATACGCCCGCGGCTTTCAGAATCTCGCGCGCTTCGGGCAGCAGAATGTTGATCCCGATCTCTTCAAGAACGCGCAGGGAGGCATCGTGCACCGCCTCGATTTCATCGGCACTGGCAATCTCG